>JAQGKA010000652.1 GCA_028290355.1 Tardiphaga sp.
GGATGTCCATGGCGCTGCGCATGCCATCGCTCAGCAGGTTGAAGCAGATCGAGACCGCGAAGATCATCGCGCCGGGCAAGGCTGCCACCCAGGGGTTGACGTAGATCGCGGTGCGCAACGTATTCAGCATCAGGCCCCATTCCGGCTCCGGCGGTTTGGTGCCGAGGCCGAGGAAGGACAGGCCGGCGGCGAGGATCATCGACACCGAGATAAGTCCCGTCGCGTAGACGAAGATCGTGCCGAGCACATTGCCCAGCATGTGCACGCGCATGATGGTGAAGGCGTCGGCGCCGGACGCTCGCGCGGCTTCGACAAAATCCATGTTGCGCACGCCGGTGGTGACGCTTTCGGCGACGCGGGTGATCTGCGGCACGAACACGATGGTCAGCGAGACGATGGAGTTGACGATGCCGGCGCCGAGCGCGCCGGAGATCGCGATCGCCAGCAGCACCGAGGGGAAGGCGTAGAAGATATCGACGGTGCGCATGATCGCAGTGTTGACCTTGCCGCCGACATAGCCGGCGACGAGACCCAGCGACGTGCCGATAACGAAGGCGAGAATGACAGGCAGGATGCCGATCAGCAGCGACAGTCGTCCGCCATAGATCAATCGCGCCAGCATGTCGCGGCCGAGTTCGTCGGTGCCGAGCGGATAGTTCGGCGTGCCGATAAAGCGCAAGCGGCGGATCATCGAGCCCTGATAGGGATCGGCGAGATGCAGATACGGCGCGAAGATCGCCGCGAGGAAGATCAGCAGCAGGATGAAGGCGCAGGCCATGCTGACCTTGTCGCGGACAATGCGGCGGCCAACCGTGGCCCAGTAGCCGCGCGCCTTGCTGGCGGGGGCGGCCTGCAGCGCGGTGTCTGTCATCGCGGTCATGGGTTCAAGTCCAGCATGGTCAGCTCCGCTTGATGCGCGGATCGATCGCGGCTTGCGCGATATCGACCAGGAGATTGAGGAAAACGAAGAACAGCGCCAGCACCAGGATGGTGCCCTGCAGCAGCGGCAGGTCGCGCTGGAAGATCGCGGAGTTGAGTAGCAGGCCGGACCCCGGCCACGAGAACACGGTCTCGATCAGGATCGATCCGCCGAGCATGTAACCCAATTGAAGCCCCATCACCGCCAGCGCGGTCGGTGCGGCATTCTTGATGACGTGGCGAAACACCTTTGTTTCGCGCAGACCCTTGGCGCGCAAAGCTTCGACGAAATCCTGTGAGAGGATGTCGCCGGTCAGCGCGCGCACGGTGCGGGTGATGATGCCCATCGGGATCACGGATGTAGTGATCGCGGGCAGCACGAGGTATTTGATGTGCTCCCAATCCCAGCCCCAGGAGCCGGAGCCACCCGGCCCAGCACCAACCGCGGGCAGCCAGTTCAGCTGCACCGAGAAGATGATGACCAGCACCATGCCGAGCCAGTAGTGCGGCACCGACACGCCGGCAATCGCGATCGAGGTCGCGACCTTATCGACCCAGGTGTCGCGGAAATAGCCCGCGATCAGGCCGAAGAACAGGCCGAGCGTGAAGCCGATCAGCGCGGCGGCAATCGCCAGCGTCACGGTGTTGCCGACCGCGCGCAACACTTCGGCGAGCACCGGACGGCCGGTAGCGATGGAATTGCCGAGGTCGCCATGCAGCGCGCGCCACAGCCACAGCCCGAACTGCACCGGCAGCGGCCGATCGAAGCCATAGGCGATGCGGAGTTGCGCCGCGAGTTCCTGCGACGCGTCGGCGGGAAGAATGGCGACCAGCGGATCGCCAGGCGTGATGTGCACCAGCAGGAAGCACACCAGCGCCACACTGACGACGATCGGGATCACATAGACGATACGCCGCGCGATATAAACGAACAAAGGTCACCTTCGGTTTAGTAGCAGAGCCGGAGCAGCTCTTCCTTCCTTCTCCCCTTGTGGGAGAAGGTGGCGCGGACGAAGTCCGCGTCGGATGAGGGGAACGCGCGCAATCGAGAGGCTGTCCCCTCTCCCGTCTTCGCTTCGCGAAGCCACCCTCTCCCACCCTGCGCAGCTTCGCTGCGCTTAGGGGAGAGGGAAGAGATGAGCTTCGCGGTTGCCGTTATTCGACTCTTACGGCGTCATAGTCACCGGCGAGAAGTCGACGAACCAGCTCTTGGGCTGCACAAAACCCTTGATCTTCGGGCTCAGCGCGCGCGGCCCGACGTCGTGGGCAACGTAGAGGAACGCGGCGTCGTCGATCGATGCGGCGTTCAATTCGGCCAGGGCCTCGTCGCGCGCCGCGGGATCGAAGGTGGTGCGGGCCTTAGTCACCAACTCGTCGAACTTCGGATTGTTGATGTAGCCCCAGTTGTTGGAAACCGGCGGCGCCATCGACGACTGCAGGAAGCGCACCAGAGCGAAGAACGGGTCCATCGCCGCATAGGTCACGTTGGTGGCGTTGGAGCCGTTGGCCGAAGGATCCTTCACGCCGCGGCGCCAATTGGTGAACAGCGTGTTCCACTCGATGACGTCGAGCTTGACGTCGAAGTAGCATTCCGCCAGCGCCTGCTGCAGGTACTCGTTCATCGGCAGCGGCAGCATCTGGCCGGAACCCGACGCCGAGGTCTGCGTCTTCACTTCGAGCTTCTTGCCCGGACCGAAGCCCGCTTCCTTCATCAGCGTTTGTGCGGCCTTCAGATCGTACTTGATCTCGAAGGTCGGCTTGCCGCGCCACGGGTGGCCGGGCTCGAAGGTGCCGGAAGCCGGCACCATCAGGCCGGCCATCAGGCCGTCGCGCAGGCCTTCGCGGTCGACGCAGAGATTGGCGGCCTTGCGGACGCGAATGTCGTTCCACGGCGAGCCTTCGACGCGCGAGAACTGCCACGGCCAGACATGCGGCTGTTCGTTCTTCTCGATCTTGAAACCGCGCGCGGTGATTTCCTTGACCGCATCGGGCGCCGGCGCCTCGATCCAGTCGACCTGCCCCGAGAGCAGCGCCGCGGTGCGGGCGTTGGCTTCGGGCATCGGCAGCAGCAGCAGCTTGTCGACCTTGGGGATGCGGTCCTTGTTCCAGTAGCTGTCGTTCTTCGCCAGTTCGAGACGCTCGCGCGGCGTGAACTTCGACATCTTCCACGGGCCGGTGCCGGCGGGTTCGCGGGCGAACGCCGCCCATGCAGCCTGCGACTTCGCCTTGGCATCGGCGCCTTCGGCCTTGTCGAAGAAGGCCTGCCACTTGGTCGGGCTCACCATAAAGAGATTGGTGAGGTTGATCGGCAGGAAGGAGTCCGGCTCCTTGGTGGTCAGCTCGACGGTCATGTCGTCGATCTTCTTGGCGGAGACCAGCGTGGGCATGCGCGATGCGGTGACGCCAACCTGGCTGGCATCGAACTGCGGCGCATCCTGCTTCAGCACCTTCTCGACATTCCAGACCACGGCGTCGGCATTGAAGGCCGATCCATCGTGGAAGGTGACGCCGGGGCGCAGCTTGAAGGTCCACTTCTTCTTGTCGGCGTCATCCACCTTCCATTCGGTGGACAAAGCGGGGATCACAACGCTCGCCTTGGTGGCGGAGGAAAGGTCCCAGCCGGTCAGGCCGTCATACATCGTGTTGCCAGTGAAACGGTTGCCTTCAAAACCCTGGTCGGGCTGGCCGAGCGTGCGCGGAATGTCGGCGGCGGTCATGCCGATGCGCAGCACCGTCTCGGCGCGCGCGATCTGCGGCAGGGTGATTGCTGTCGCCATGGTCAGCATCATGATCGCCGTCGCAAGGCGGCTCTTGGTCGGTTTCTCGATACGCATCGTAATCAGTCCCTCGTGGATTTGGATGACTCGGCCGAATTGGCTAATTCTTATGCAACGCTTGTGCCACGGGTGGCAATACGAGCCCCAATGAC
>JAQGKA010000654.1 GCA_028290355.1 Tardiphaga sp.
CGCCGCCTCGGCATCGTGGCGCGGCGGCTGATCAACCGCGGCATTCACGCCCACTGGCCGGATGCGGAGGGCCAGCGCGTGCTCGGGCTGGGCTATCCCACGCCCTATCTCGGCCTGTTCCGCGAGAATTGCGAACGCTGCATCGCCTTCATGCCGGCGGCGCAGGGCGTGCTGAAATGGCCGACCGCCAAGCCGGCGCTGGCCACCCTGGTCGATGAATTCTCGCTGCCGCTGCCGGATGCCGCCGTCGACCGCATCCTGCTGGTCCACGCGCTGGAAATGTCCGACGATCCCGAGGGCCTGCTGCGCGAGATCTGGCGGGTGCTGGCGCCGTCCGGCCGGCTGATGGCGATCATCCCGAATCGCAGGGGCGTCTGGACTCGCACCGACAACACGCCGTTCGGCCATGGCCGGCCCTACTCACGCTCGCAGATCACGCAACTGCTGCGACAGACCTGGTTCACGCCGACGGCATGGAGCGAGGCATTGTTCATGCCGCCCTTCGGCGTCAGCTGGTTCCTGCGCTCGGCCATGGCCTGGGAACGGCTCGGCGCGGCGATGGCGCTGCCGTTCGCCGGCGTCCACATCGTCGAGGCCACCAAGCAGGTCTACCGCGCGATTCCCGCGCATCGCGAGCGCACGCGGCTGATTCCCGCGTTGCAGCCAGTGCTGGTGCCGTCCTCGCTGCAGCGCGAAGACGATGCGGATATGCCCGACGCCAATCCGCAGCCGCATTGACTTCACCTCTCCCCGCAAAAGCGGGGCGAGGGAGCGCACTGCCGTTGCCGCAACGCTAAGCCCTATTTCTCCGCCAGCGGATGCAGGTCGCGGACCAGGCTCTTCAGCCGCTCCTCGACCACATGGGTGTAGATCTGCGTGGTCGAGATGTCGGTATGGCCCAGCAGCGTCTGCACGATGCGAAGATCGGCGCCGTTGTGCAGCAGATGGCTGGCGAAGGCGTGGCGCAGCACGTGGGGGCTGACCAGGCGCGGCGAGATGCCGGATGCCGCCGCGAGTTCCTTGAGGTCGCGGGCGAAATGCTGCCGGGTCAGGTGGCCGCTTTCGCCGAAGGACGGGAACAGCCATTTCGACACTGCCGATTTCTTCGGCTGCTCGCGCTGCAGCTCGGCCATCGCGGCAAGATAATCCGCCATCGCCTGCTTGGCGGTCTCGTTGAGCGGCACCAGCCGCTCCTTGTTGCCCTTGCCGCGCACCACGATCATGCGGGCGTCGCGGCGCGCTGCCGTCAGCGGCAGCGACACCAGTTCGGAGACCCGCAAACCGGTGGCGTAGAGCACTTCAAGCAAACAGTAGAGGCGGGCATCGCGCAGCCGCTGCTGCGCCGGCGTTTCCGGATTTTGCGTCAGCGTCTTGGCATGCACCAGCATGCGGTCGACGTCGGATATCGACAATACCTTCGGCAGGCTGCGGCCGCGCTTCGGGCCGGACAGGATCGCCGCGGGATCGTCGGTGCGCAGCCGTTCGTTGAGCAGGAACCGAAACAGGTGGCGCAACGCCGACAGCCGCCGCGCCACGGTGGTGGACTTGAAGCCGCGGGAATCGAGATCTTCGAGGTAATCGCGCAGCAGCTGGGTGTCGGCGGCGGCGAAGCCGGATTTGGCCCGGCCGGCGAATTCCGAGAAATCCTCGAGGTCGCGGCGATAGGCGTCGAGCGTGTTGTCGCCGGCCCCCTGTTCCGCCGCCAGCATGTCGAGGAACAGGCTGGCGAGCTTTGCGTCGGAAGTCTTGGAAATGCTCATGGGCGGCCTTCAGTTGATCGCATGGCGTCGCGGCTAGCGCCCCTCGCCCCGCTTGCGGGGAGAGGGTGGCTCGAAGGACCGCAGGTCATTCGAGTCGGGTGAGGGGGAGCCAGCGAGTGAAACACTGGCTCCCCCTTACCCGGAGCCATCGCTGCGCTCCGGCTCCGACCTCTCCCCGCAAGCGGGGAGAGGTGAAGTGAATCCGAGCCTAGCCGCTATTTCTTGAGAAACTTGTCCGGCTGGATGGTCACGGTCATTTCCCGCGGCTTCGGGTTGACGAAATTGGCCAGCGCGAAAATCACGCCATAGACGACCCCCGCGATCACCGCGACGACCGTCAGAAAGCGGAACAGGCTGGGCATAGCGGGGACTCAAAGCGGCGATGTGACGGTAGCATGCGTGGCACGGTCCGCCGGGACGGCCCCACCTTGTTCGGATACAAGTTGCAAGAGTTGCTGGCAACGCCGTCGGTGGGGGTAGTATAGGTGACACAAATGCGGCAATCCCTTGCAATCCTTTGGCCGCCCGATTGATTTTGCAGGTATTTTGATGTCCGAAACCGTCTCGCCGACCAGCGCCAGCACATCCCAGGAGGCCGCGATTGTCGCCGCCCTGGGAAAGCGCTCGGTCGTGCTGGTCGGGATGATGGGCGCGGGCAAATCGACCATCGGCCGGCGCATGGCTTTGCGGCTGGGGCTGCCCTTCATCGATGCCGACAACGAGATCGAGGCCGCCGCGGGAATGTCGATCCCGGACATCTTCGAAGTCCATGGCGAGCCGCATTTCCGCGACGGCGAGGCCCGGGTGATCGCCCGGCTGCTGGAGGGTGGGCCGATCCTGCTGGCCACCGGCGGCGGCGCCTTCATGCGCGAGGACACCCGCGCCCGGATCCGCGACAAGGCGATCTCGATGTGGCTGAAGGCCGATGCCGATGTGATCCTGCGAAGGGTCAGGCGCCGCGCCGACCGGCCGCTGCTGAAGACCGCCGATCCCGCCGCCGTCATCGCCCGCCTGATCGAGGCGCGGCATCCGGTCTATGAGCAGACCGACATCACCATCGATTCCCGCGACGTGCCGCATGAGAAGATCGTCGACGAAAGCATCATCGCGCTGCACGAGCATATCTTCCGGCCGCGCGCGGCGTCCGCCATCTCCGAACCGACAGGCGATCCCTTGAGCCCGATCCTATGACCGTGCCGCTGAAACATTCCGATCCGATCACGGTGAACGTCGCGCTCGGCGACCGCACCTATGACATCATCATCGGCCGCGACGTGCTGCCGTCGCTCGGCGCGCGCATTTCTGCGCTTCGGCCGGGCGTGCGTACCGCCATCGTCACCGACCGCACCGTGGCGAAACATTGGCTCAAGGCCACTGAAGCCTCATTGGCGGAAGCGGGCATCGCCACCTCGCACATCGTGGTCGAGGAAGGCGAGGGCTCGAAGAGCTATGCGGGTCTCGAAAAGGTTTCCGAGGCACTGATCGCGGCGAAGATCGAGCGCAACGATCTGGTCGTCGCGCTAGGCGGCGGCGTGGTCGGCGATCTCGCCGGCTTTGCCGCGGCGATCCTGCGCCGCGGCGTCGATTTCGTGCAGGTGCCGACGTCGCTGCTGGCGCAGGTGGATTCCTCCGTCGGCGGCAAGACCGGGATCAATTCGCCGAAAGGCAAAAACCTGCTCGGTGCGTTTCATCAACCGGTTCTGGTCGTGGCTGATACCGCGGTGCTCGACACCCTGTCGCCGCGCCAGTTCCGCTCCGGCTATGCCGAGGTGGCCAAATACGGCGTGCTCGGCGATGCCGCGTTCTTCGCCTGGCTGGAGGCCAACCACGCCGAGATCGTGCGCGGCGGCAGCGCCCGGGAACACGCCATCGCCACCTCGTGCCGCGCCAAGGCGGCGATCGTGGCGCGCGACGAGCGCGAGAACGGCGAGCGCGCATTGCTGAATCTCGGCCACACCTTCGGTCACGCGCTGGAAGCCGCCACCGGCTTCTCCGACCGGCTGTTCCACGGCGAGGGCGTCTCGGTCGGCATGGTGCTGGCCGCGCAGCTGTCCGCGCAGCTCGGCATGATCGGCGATGCCGATGCGACGCGCGTGCAGCATCATCTCGCCGAAGCCGGCCTGCCGACCAGATTGCAGGATATCGCCGGCTTCACCCAGGAAGGCCTCGCCGATGCCGATGCGCTGATGGGCCTGATGGCGCAGGACAAGAAGGTCAAGCGCGGCAAGCTCACCTTCATCCTGCTGGAAGCGGTAGGGCAGGCGGTGATCGCTGGCGATGTCGAACCCGCCCTCGTTCACGATTTTCTGGCGCGCAAGCTGGCTGCCAACAAAATGTAGCGTCATTCCGGGACGGCGCGCGTTTTCGCGCGGCGAACCCGGAATCTCGCATTGATCGAGAGTCCGGGTTCGCTGACGCAAGGATGCGCCAGCGCCCCGGAATGACAACCGAACGGACTGTTCATGGACTGGATTACGTTTCTCATCGTGCTCGGCTGCCTGCTGGTGTCGGCGTTCTTCTCGGCCAGCGAGACCGCGCTTACGGGTGCTTCACGCGCCAGCATGCACAGGCTGACCAAGCAGGGCAATCGCGAGGCCGGCGT
>JAQGKA010000024.1 GCA_028290355.1 Tardiphaga sp.
GGTGGTATCAGACGGCAAGACTTCGTTGAGCTGATCGAAGGTCACGAAGCCGCGCTTCTTGGCCTGCTTGATCATCTTCTTGACGGCAGCGTCCGACAGGTCGAGCAACGGCGACGGCGCGTCCGGAGAATCCTTTTCCGGGGCGTCTGCAGCCTTGTCGTCTTTTTCCTTGTCTTTGGTCTGCAGGGTCTTTGCCTTGGTGGCCATTCAATGCTCCTGAAACGCGATCACGCTGGGGGCGTTGCCACCCCGCTTTGAATCTTTTATCCGTTCGACGCGGAAAGGGCGGCGCTTACCTTCGCCACCCCCGAATTAGTCTTAACGGTTTTCGCACTTAAGCCCGAAGAGCGTTAAGCTCCGATTAACCGTGTTTTTGCAGCCAAACCATGGATTTGGCGAGTCTTTTCGCGGTTCTGGCGGCCGCCGTCCGCAGCAAATTTTGCTCACGAACTGCGCAGGAACCGGCCCGATGATTCGCCGAACCCCTCAATCAGGGCCTCGATACCGTCCACCTCGGCGAGCCGTGCCTTGACGTCGCGTAGCCATCCATAATTTGTCTCGCTGGCTTCTTCCCCCAAAGCCAGCTCGGCATCTTTCAGTTCTCTAAGTAAGGAGTGCCACTGGCGATGCAAGGCAACCAGCTGCGTCCAGGTGGAAAGAACGTCCTCGCGGGCCGCCCCGGGCTGCGCCGCCCACACGTCCTTGGTCGTAATTGCACGCTCAACATGCTGTAATTGCTCGAAAAACCCGGCTTTAACCAGATCTGAACGCATTTGCTCACTTTGCTCGGCCTCGTCGCCATGATGGTGCTCATGGGCGAAGGCGGCGATGATGCCGGCGCGCAGCCGGTGCATCTCGGGGTGCGCCAGCTCCAGGGCGGCGACTTCCTCGAGCCGGTCGTGCAGCAGCCAGGGGTGGTTGATCAGGGTCTGCACGATCAGCGCCTCGCGGCGCGAAATCGCGCTGCGCTGGCCGCGCATGATCGAGGAGGTCGCGAGCTGCGGGCTCATCACCTGGTAGGGCGAGCGGTTGATGGTCTGGCTGCCAGCCGAGGCATTGGAGCGGCCGCGCGGCTCGATTCGGCCCGCCGCGCCGGGGGTGAAGGTGCGCGCGGCGCCGGGACGGCCAAAGCCCCCGCCTCCGCCCGGCCTGTTTCCGAAGCCACCAAAGCCGCCGCCTCCCCCGCCACGGAAATTGCCGCCGCCGAAGCCGCGTCCCGCGTTGGGCGAAAAGGTGCGCTGCAGCCGTTCGGCCAGATCCTGGCGGTAGTATTTCTTCACCACGTCGTCGCGGATGCCGTTGGCGAGTTCGTTGATGCGCGCTTCCAGCGCCGCGCGGCGCTCCGGCGTGGCGAAGTCGCCGCCTTCAATGGCGCGGGCCCAGATCAGATCCGACAGGCTGCGCGCCGCTGATATGACTTCCTCCACGGCGATGCGGCCGCCGGAGCGGGCGAGATCGTCGGGATCCTGGCCTTCCGGCAGCAGCGCAAAGCGCAGGCTCTTGCCGGGCTTGAGATGCGGCAGCGCCATCTCGGCGGCGCGCCACGCCGCTTTCTGGCCGGCCTTGTCGCCGTCGAAGCACAGGATCGGCTCGTCGGCCATCTTCCAGATCAGCTGCAGCTGGTTCTCGGTCAACGCGGTGCCGAGCGGCGCCACGGTGGCGGCAAAGCCGACGCCGACCATGGCGATGACGTCGACATAGCCCTCGACCACCACCAGCACCGCGCCGTTGTGGCTCGCGGTGCGCGCGGTGGGGAAATTGTAGAGGTTGTCGCCCTTGTGAAACAAAGGCGTTTCCGGCGAATTCAGGTACTTTGCCGAGATGTCCTTTTCCAGCGCACGCCCGCCAAAGGCGATGACGCGGCCGCGCAGGTCGGTGATGGGAAACATCACCCGGTCGCGAAAGCGATCATAGGGCACCGGGATGTCGTCGCCGCCGACCAGCAGGCCGGCCTCGACCATGTCCGGCACGGGAATGCCGGCGGCGCCGAGATATTCCTTCAGCGCAAAACGCTCGCCCGGCGCGTAGCCGAGCCGGAATTGCAGCTGCACCGACGGCGAGATCTGGCGGTCGGCGAGATAGCCGCGGGCCTTGGCGCCATGGCGCGAGGTCAGCGTGTCCGCGAAGAATTTGGCGGCGAGATCCATGACGTCATACAGCGTCTTGCGACGCTGCTCGTGGCGCGCGGCATCCGGCGTCGCCGCCGGCAGCGCCACCCCGGCCATCTGCGCCAGCCGTTCCACCGCTTCGGGAAAACTGCAGCCGTCGGTCTCCATCAGGAAGCTGATGATGTCGCCATGCTTGCCGCTGGAGAAGTCGTGGTAAAATCCCTTCTCGTCATTGACGAAAAACGACGGCGACTTCTCCTGCTGGAACGGCGACAGCCCCTTCCACTCCCGCCCGGCCTTCTTCAGCTTGACGCGCTTGCTCACGACTTCCGAAACGGGAAGCCGGGCACGCAGATCGTCGAGGAATTGGGGCGTAAAGCGCATGGTGGCGTTATGCTTTGAGTCGGCTACGGGAGTCTTGCTGAATGGCCGGAGCTTTCACCAGCCGACCATGGATATAGGTCCCGGGCTGCTAAAAGCGAGCAATCGGCGGGTTGTCCCGGCTAAACACAGGCTCGGGCGGCGTGAACCTTAAAGGTTGTCATTCCGGGATGAGTGGCAGACGGCGAAGCCGGCTGGCGCTCAGACCCGGAATCCCGACCTGTTCAGCCATCTCCGGATTCCCCGCCACTCCAATTGGAGTGGCTGAGGTTCGCTCGCGGCTGTCGCCGCTCCCGCCCCGGAATGACAATCGACATCAGGCTTGAAAATCACATGGTTCCACGTTCTGCTGGCGCATGTTCACGACATTCAGAGGCGGCAGCAGCGGCGCATGGCGGGTGATTTCGCTGTCGCCGGTCATCGGGGAGCCGCTCCCGCCGGTGCCGTCACTCTCGGTGACACATAGCGCCGCGATCTCGCTGCCGCTGCTGCCGTCACAGACGTCGTGGCGCCTCGCCGGCGTCGCCAGCCATGTGCGCTATGTCGAGCGCACCGAGAAACAGGCGCTGGTTGCCGCGCAGGCCGGCCTCGGCCGCCCCGAGGCGACCCATGCGGCGCTGATCCCGATCAAAAAATCCGCGGCGTGGTGGGACCTGACCCAGAACGAGCGGAGGCGGATTTTCGAAGACAAGTCGCGCCACATCGCCGATAGCCTGAAATACCTGCCCGCGATCGCGCGGCAGCTCTATCACAGCCGCGACCTCGGCGAGCCCTTCGACTTTCTGACCTGGTTCGAATTCGCGCCGGAACATGCGGAGCTGTTCGAGGAATTGGTGGCGCAGCTGCGCGGGACGGAAGAGTGGAGCTATGTGGAGCGCGAAGTGGATGTGCGGCTGGTGCGGGAGAAGGTTTGAGCGACGCTACATCAACACGCTCCCTCCCGCTTGCGGACCGCTGGGGTGGGAGCTCTTTTCTAGCCCAGCTTTGTTGAAGACGTTCGACTTACTATGACAAGGCTCGCCTTGCCGCTGTCATCGTAACTTCGTTCCTGCGGAGCCGGTTCGCAACCCTCAAAATCGTATTCGTCAAATACTTGTTCGACCACGGCGTAAGGCGGGCCATTGTACCAAAACGGATCGTGATCGAGATCGAGTTTGATGGCCGCAATGGTGCGCGTACCGACGTCCGTGCATCGCCAACGGCCGGTCGCGGTCATGAACTCAGTCCCGATACTGAAATCCGAATGTTCCATCTGAGCCACCGGACAGATCGAAGGCCTATAGGCGGGATACTAAATCATTTTCGCTTCGGCATGAACCACGGATCAACAAGCTCTCCCTCATCCTGAGAGTCTGACTGAAAATGCGGGCAGCAAAATCAGGCACATCGCCAGAGTTCGTCATGCCCGGCCTTGTGCCGGGCATCCACGTTCTCGCGGAACATCGTGGATGGCCGGGACAAGCCCGGCCATGACGAATTTGTTCGACGGTTGAGCGTCTTAACAAACGACCGAAAAAGCGAGCTGCATTTTCAGTCAGACTCTCAGGATGACGACGGTGTTCGTGTGGCGGGTGCCGGCCACAGTGCCGC
>JAQGKA010000675.1 GCA_028290355.1 Tardiphaga sp.
CGCCGCCGTGGGATGGCAACGAACGTGGGGCCCCGCATCGGGGGCGGCTTAGGCAATCAAAGACTGGATCCGGCGGGCGTCCTCTGGCGACGTGGGAACATTCGTTCCGGACTTTAATTTCGGAACCTTATGACGCCACGCGACGCGCGACATCCTCGTGCAGCCGCGCCAGGATCGACTTCGCGGTGTCGCTCGGCAGCAGCGTCGCCAGCGTCACATGCGGTTCGTTGCGCGCATCGCGCTTCGGGCCATGCATGGTGTGCTTCATCACGCTGGACAGCCGCTTGGCGATCATGTGGGCGCTGCGCAGATCGGCCTCGGCGAACACCACGACGATCGAGCCGTCGGCCTGCAGCGTGCCGAAATCCATCTGCCGCATCAGCCGGCTGAGAATCCGCGCGGCGTCGCGTTGCGCGCGTTCGGGAATGTTCTCGAACGCAAACCGCACGGCCGAGAGTCCGCCACCGCGCGCCTGGGTCTGGTAGACGGCGGTGGCCAAATCGCGTTCGAACGCCGCGCGCGTCAGCAATCCGGTATTGGCGTCGAGCAGGCCCTCGGAGTCGATCGCCTTAAGGGCGCGGCTCAGGCGCGCCTCGAAGGCATGCTGCCGGACCAGCGGCAATGCCGTGGCCGCGACATCGGCGGCGTCGCCGGAGGCCATTTCGAGATTGGCCAGTTCATAGCTCGGCGTCAGATCCGGCGCGGTGACGATGACCGGTAGATTACGGAAGCGGGCGTCTTCGGCGAGCACGGTGAGGAACGCATCGACCACGCGCAGGCTGAACCCTTCGCCGACGACAATGCCGTCGAGGTCGCGCGAATTGAGATGTTTTGCAGCGGCCTCGATGCTGAGCGCGCCGACCACGCCGACGCGTTCTCCGAACGCTACCGACAGCGCCGGATAGCCGGCGCCGCGGCCGATCAGCATCACGGTGGCATCTTCAAGCGGGTCCGGTGTCTGTAACGATGTGCGCTGAACGTTTTCGGCAGTCAGCCGGCGCATCACCGTCGCATGCAGCGTCCGCACCCGCAGCGCGTTGCGCAGCCGCGCACTCAGCCGGTCGAAATGGCCGGATGTCTGTGCGAACGGAATCGCGTGGCCGGGCAGGACCGTGGTCGGGTCGATCGCGATCAGCGGCACGTAAGGCTGCTTGGCGCCGAGCCGTTTCGCCAGCGCCTGAAAGGTCGGCATGTCCTCCGCCGAGGCGGACACCAGCACGGCAGCGGGCTGGACCCGGGCCACGGCGTCCAGCGCTTCGCCCCAGGTCGCATCGATCAGGGGAAACATGTTGCTGGAGGTCAAGGCCGATGAAAACGGGGCAGGCTGTTGTGCTGAGACGATGACGATAGGAGCCTGATCGGACATGGGGAACCCGGTGCGTGCAATGTTAGATGGCGCACGCTACGGCAGGCGTCCTTAATGTAGCGTCAATGACACCCGTCGAATGCGCTCAATCCGCGGCGGCGCGGTCGCGAAAGGCTTCCACCATCAACGGGTTGAGTCCGAGTTCGGTCAAGGCGTCGCGGGCCCGGGCATTGTCGCTGGCGCGACCGGCGAGGCGGTAGCCGCTGAGGCGGTCCGGCAGCGCGGTCAGCATGGCGTTCGGGCCGAGCCGCTTGGCCCATTCGCTGAGGTCCTGCGACAGGAATCGGTAGCCGCCGACGGCCATGATGCCGGAGGGCGGCGCGGTGATGCAGATCGCTCCGGTGGATCGATCCAGCCGCGCAGCAAATCCCGTATCGACGTAATCGATCGCCTTGCTGGGGATCAGCGAGTTGCTCGGTTCGACAGGCGCGGCATAGGCCAGCACCGGCACCATCGGACCGCGCAGGCCGAGCGTGCCTTTCGGCGTCAGGATGATCTCGCCGGCGATCGACGAGCTCGCCACCGCGCGCGGCGCGCCGTGCGAGCCCGGCATGATCGCGACCGGCACGCCATCGGCGCCGCGGCGGGCGCCGAACAGCCCGGCCTCGCCGAACAGATAGAGGTCGGTGAAGGTGGTCTGTGCCACTTCCCACGCTGCACTGGTGATGACCTGTTCCGGCGCGCGCCAGAGACCCAGCACGTGCCGCAGCGTTGGCGTGCGGTCGAACAGGCCGGACTCGGCAAGTCGCTGTGCCAGAGGCGCGGGGGCCACCAGCACGTCGCAGGCCTGGGCGTTGATCTCGCGTTCCAGCACGTCGCTGTCGAACGGGTGATGCAGCGCCAGCACGCCGCCGCTCAAGAGCCACGTCACCAGCGAAGACGCCACGCTGGCGAAGGACGACGGTACCAGCGCCGACAGGATGGTGGCGCCCTGCGGCAGGCCGCTTTCGAGGAACACCGCGAGGCCGCCGGAGATCAGGTTGAGATGCGTGCGCGGCACCGCGCGAAAACCATCCGATGTGACGTCGAAGGAGATGATGGCGGCGCGTCGCGCATCCTGCGTCACCGCGATCGGCGGTTCGAATTCGCCGGCCATGACGGCGTCGAGCGACATCATGCCCTCCGGCAGATCATTGCCGAAGCCGCCCACATAGCGGATCGAGAATGCTTCGGCGGCGGCATTCATCACCAGGTCGGCATGGCTGACGCCATCGATCTTGCTCGAGGTGACGATGGCGCGGGCGCCGGTGCGGTTCAGCGCTGTGGTCAGTTCGGCCTGCCGAAACAGCTGCGGCAACAGCGCCACGATCAGGCCGGCGCGATGCGCTGCCAGCACCGTCAGCATGAATTCGACGGTGTTCGGCATCTGCACGGCGATCACCGAATTGGCCGGCAATCCGGACCCGATGAAATGCGCCGTCAGCGCCGAGATCGCCCGGTCGGCCTGCGCAAAGGTCAGCCGCTGCGGCGACGTCACGGTGACGCGCATCTTGTCGGCGGGGTCGACCAGCGCCAGCGCTTCCGGCTGGCGGCCCAGCACGCGGCGGAACAGACCATCAAGCGTCGGCGATGCGTGGGGTGCGGTCACTGTGTCACTTCCGGTTGGGCGTCGGCTTCGACCACCAGGTTTCCGGCAGGTAGCCGGTCAACGCCGTGGCTGCAGGCCGTTCTATCCGATTCCATCGGGTAATCCATTGCTCCTGAACGTTGTAGAGCGGAATTGCGTAGAAGCCGGCGATCAGCACGCGGTCCAGCGCGTGTACCGCATCGACGAAGGGGCCGCGGTCGCGCGCTTCCAGCATGGTGGCGATCATCGCGTCGATCGCCGGATCCCTGGCGCCCATGTAGTTGCGGGTGCCGGGATTGTCGGCGGCTTCCGAGCCCCAGTAGAACGACTGCTCGTTGCCCGGCGACAGCGATTGGTCCCAACGATTCTGGATCATGTCGAAATCATAGTTGAGTTTGCGCTGGTCGAACTGCACGGCATCGACGGCGCGCACGGTCGCCGCGATGCCGGCGCGCTTGAGATCGCGGGTGAACGCCAGCGCGATGCGCTCCTGGTCGCGGGTTGTCACCAGGATCTCGAAGGCGAAGGGTGTCTTGGTCGTGCGTTGCCGCAGCACGTTGCCATCGAGGTCGTAGCCGGCCTGCGCCAACAGCGTCAGAGCGGCGCGCAAAGCAGGGCGGTCGCGGCCGGAGCCATCGCTCACCGGCAGGCGATAGCTGCCGTCGAGAATACCGGCCGGAATGCGCGCGCTGTAAGGCTGCAGCAGTACGCGTTCGCGGTCATCGGCGGCGCGGGTGTAGGCCGAGAGTTCGGAGCCAGCGAAGAAGCCGGCCGAGCGCGCATAGAGCCCGAAGAAATAGGTGCGATTGATCCACTCGAAATCGAACAGCAGGGTTAGCGCCTGCCGGACGCGAATATCGGCGAAGATCGGTCGTCGCGTGTTGAACACCAGGAATTCCGACGGCTTCGGCAGACCTGTCTTGATGACGTCGCGGATCACCTCGCCGCTGCGTGCCGCCGGAAAATCGTAGCCGTCGTGCCAGCGCAGCGGCTCGTTCTCGACACGGAAATCGTACAGGCCGCGCTTGAACGCCTCGAAATGCGAATTGGCTTCGCGGTAGTAATCGAGCCGGATCTCGTCGAAATTCCACAGCCCGCGATTGACCGGCAGATCGCGGCCCCAATAGTCGGGATTGCGCGTCAGGGTGACGGCTGCGCCGGGCTTCACGGTAGTGACGCGATAGGGCCCGGAGCCCAGCGGCGCGGCCATCGACGTCTCTTCGAACGTCTCGGCATGGATGGCGTGTTTCGGCAGCACCGGCATCAGGCCGAGAATCAGCGGCAGTTCGCGGTCAGGCGCGCCGCCGAAATCGAACCGTACCGTGCGGTCGTCGAGCGCCTCGGCCTTGGTCACCTTGGAATAATACTGTCGATGGTTGGGACGCCCCTTGTCGCGCAGCAGCTGCCAGGAAAACAGCACGTCTTCGGCCAGCACCGGCTTGCCGTCGGAGAAGGTGGCGCGCGGGTCGATCCGGAACGTGACGTAACTTCTGATATCGTCGGTCTCGACGGTCTGGGCCAGCAGGCCATACAGCGTGAAGGCCTCGTCGTTGCCGCGCGCCATCAGGCTCTCGACCACAAACCCGCGCACCTGCTGCACCGCGAGGCCGCGAACGATGAAGGGATTGAGGCTGTCGAAGGTGCCGAGAATGCCCTGCACCAGACGTCCGCCCTTCGGCGCATCGGGGTTGGCATAGGGCATCTGCGTAAAGCTGGCGGGCAAAGCCGGAGCTCCGTGCATGGCGATGGCGTGGCTGGACTCCGCCAAAGCCGAGCCGGGACGGGCAATGCCCGCCATCAACGCCAGCGCGGCAACGAAGCAGGTCCTGCGCGACCAGCTCGAAACACCCGGAGCATTTGTTCGATTTGATTCGGGACAGCTCACACAGGAACTTTAGCATGGCTGCTATCAACTTCGTGGTGCCGTGCATCAAATATGGTTGTCGCCATTGATCTTTTCGTCCGCAGCTGTATTGAAGGCGTGCAATTGACGAGGACGGCGCGGCCTGTCACGTAACTGCCTTAATTGGCAACGAGACACCCGCCAACGGGTCAGAGTCAGCGCCGCCTCCGGGTTTCGGGCGCCACCGTTCAG
>JAQGKA010000014.1 GCA_028290355.1 Tardiphaga sp.
GTCATGGATCTGCCGGCGGAGTTCTACATCGAGACCATCCGCGACGTGTTCCAGGAGCATCTGCTGCCGCAGGGCAAGCTGACCTATAAAGGACGGCCGGTGAATCCGGGCTCGATCAAGCGCATGGGCCTGATGACCGTGGAAGGCGAAAAGGACGATATCTGCTCGATCGGGCAGACCCTGGCTGCTCAGGATTTATGCACGGGAGTACGTGCTTACCGCAAAGTTCATCACATGCAGGCCGGTGTCGGCCACTACGGCGTATTCAGCGGACGCCGATGGAATAACGAGATTTACCCTCTGCTGCGGGATTTTGTGCACGTCAATTCGTGATCGTGCACGTTGTATACAAATATTTCTGGCATTATCACCCATATGGGTGACGCGCATCCCGCGCCATTCACTTACGTCGATACCGGGGGAATTGTTTTGCAGGCTGCGGGGGCAGCATGTCGATCGTTCCAATTACCGCCTCGGCGGACCATGTATTGACGACTGCAAGACTTTCAGTGGGGCATACTTCACATCAAGGTCGGCCATCGTGCCGGCCTTTTTGTTGCAGCATGATCAAACCCGGGGCTGGATCCGCCGCTGGCCGAGCATGCTGACGAGATCAACCTGACGCTCGACGCCGGTTTTCACGAATACCGATTTCAGCTGGGTGCGGACGGTGTTGAGGCTGACGCCCTGTATTCTCGATATCGCATCGACCGACTTGCCATCGATCAGCATGCTGGCGACACGGGCCTCCGCCGGCGTGAGGTCGAACAGCGCCTGCAGCAACTCGGGCGCCGGGCTGCTCTGCTGAGTGAGTGGCGTGAGAAACACGAGCGAGACCGCGCCTGTAAAGACGTCAAGGCCGGCAAGACGCAGCGGCAGCACATGCGCAATCAGCGGCGGGCTGGTCAGCGTGCCCGCGACGGGAATCGAACGCCCGGTCGTGGCCAGCGACGATGGCTTCGCCAGCGCTTCCAAGAACATGGATTGCGCCACGGGCGAGGAGAACTGCACCTGATCCTGGGCGCCGATGCTGATGCTGGACGCGCTGGCGAGAAAGCCCGGATTGGCGGCCACGGCACGTCCGTTCTGCATCACCGCCGCCGTGGGAAGGCCGATCATCTCCAGCGTCGCCACCGCGGTGCGGGCGCGCTCGAAGCCCAGCCGGCCGGCGAACACCGCGGAGCGCGCCAGATGGGGACGAATTCCGTCGAGCTGTTCGGCAATCGCGCGCGGCACCGGCCCCTTCGCCCATGCCTTTTCGATCGAAAACACCAGCATGTCGCCGGATGGCGCCCGGATCGAGGTCCCGACGCACCAGCCGAGGCCACCCGGCCGCAGGATGTCGGTGTAAAAACTTTCGTTCTCCAATTCCTCAAGGGTGAACCGGTCGAGATCGGTGAGGAACCTGGCTTCGATATTTGGAATCAGCCGCTCGGCACGCGGATTTTTCTGCGCGGACGGACTTTTCGTCCACCGATCGATGCGCTCGTGGATTTTCGCCGACGACATCCATCGCGGAATTCCCGGCGACGCGGCAAACAGCATGGCGCCTTCGCCATCGGCGATTTCAGCCAAACGATCGAATACCTGTGGCCACCGCTCCGGGACCACACCCGCTTCGTAGATTTGATCGACAAGCGTCTCGTAGTTCGTAGAGTCCAGCAATGTATCTCTCAGTTCATCTTGAGCCCGGCGTCAGAGAACTAGAAAGGCTCGCCAAACTGGTCAACACCGTCGCTGGCAAAAAATTCCGCCGTAGAAAACTAGAATAACTATTTGGTGCGGATCGGCGCGTCCTTCATTCCATTGTTGTCGTAAGCCCGGCGCAACACGCCACCGCTGGTCGCATCATCCATGAATTTCGTGACGAAGGCGAGCGCCATCGGATGATTCAGCGGCACCGCCACCGCGGTGGTTGTCTGCTTGAACGTCTCATTCAGCACGCGCGTTCCCGGAATCTTCTTTGCCATCGCATTGAGTTGATCGCGCGACAGCGCGAAAGCATCAACCTCGCTGCTCTTCAGCAGCTGGAAAATCTGGTCGTAGGTCTGATAACCGGTCACTTTCGCCAATTTCAGATGCGCCATCGCGCCGCGCATGGTGGTGGTGTTCATCACCGCGGCAACGTTGACGCCGGGCTGATCGAGTGCGCGAAAGTCCACAATGGTCGAGTTCGGCTTGACGATGTAAGTCGCGTCGGCAACTTCATAGACCGGACCGAACGACATCTTGCTCATGCGCTCGGTGTCCTGCGGCAGGAAGGTGACGTCCCATGTGGCTTTTGACGCAGCGTCGGTGATCTGTCCGGAATTCTGGTGTACGACGAACTCGACAGGCAGCGCGAGTTGCTTGGCCATTTCCTTGCCGAGATCGACCGGCACGCCGGCGTAATTGCCAGCTTCATCCTTGGTGCACCAGAACGCGCCGCCCGCCGGGCTGATCGCAATCGCCACCCGCAATTTTCCGGTCGGCGCGATCTCGTCCTTCAGCGGATCGGCAAGCGCCGGCCCTGCGATCAAGGCGCCGAGCAACACGGCGGACAATGACAGTTGCGCGAGATTCATCATGGTCTTTCCTCCACGCCGGATCTTTGTCCGGTCGGTGACAGCTTATACCGTCATTGCGCGCGAAGCGAAGCCGTCCAGCGATGGGCTGGATGACTTTGTCGCAAGAGCTCCTTGCAGTGAGGGCTCAGTTCGCCTTCGCTGTCGGCAATTCCGGCGGCAGGATCATGGCTGCGACGATCACCAGCACGCACAGCGCCGCGAACGAGTGCAGCATCATCATGAAGCCGCCCTGCTCGTACAGCCACGCCACCAGCCCGACCGAGGCGCCGGCCGCCGTGAAGCCGACAAAATAGCGCACCGCATAAGCGCGCGAGCGCCACTCCTCGCTGGTGTATTTGCCGACCATCGCCTCGTTGACGGTGATCTGGCCGAACAGGCCGACGATGATGCCGATCGCCACCACGATCAGCGAGACGTTGGACAGCGTGGCCGCGAAATACAGAAATGGCGCCAGCACGAAGGACAGCGGCACGCACACCGCCTTCAGCGAATAGCGGTCGATCAGCCCGCCGATATTGTACTGCGTCAGCGCGCCGAACACATAGACGCAGGCAGCGATGATGCCGAGCAGCGCCGGGCTGTGGGTCATGTCCGACAAGCGCTCGGCAAACAGCTTCGGCAGCGCCACCGTGATGGCGTTGAAGGTGGTGGAGATCGCGATCACCGTGATCAGCAGCGCCAGGATCACGCGCCACATGTCGGATTTGGCGACCCGCGACTGCGCAGCGGCCTGCTTGAAGCCGGAGCGGTCCTCATGCGCCACCGCGCGCATGAACATCACGCCCGCCGCCAGCGTGACGATGCCGGGAATGACGAAGGCCCAGCGCCAGCCGAGAAATTGTCCGACCACGCCGGTGACCAGCGCCGACGAGGCCACACCAAAGTTGCCCCAGACGCCGTTGATGCCCATCTCGCGGCCAATCTTGTCGGCATAGGAGACGATCATCGCGGTGCCGACCGGGTGATAGATCGAGGCGAACAGGCCGATAGAGACCAAGGCTGCGCCAAGCTGCAGCGGCGTCTGCACCAGGCCGACCGCGATCATCGACAGGCCGATGCCGAAAAAATAGATCACCATCATGTGGCGGCGGCTCCAGCGGTCGCCGAGCCAGCCGGTGACCAGCGAGCCCGCGCCGAAGGCGACGAAGCCCGGCGTCGCATAGGGCAGCAGTTCGGAATAGGTCATGCCCATGGTCGGACCCATTACGATCACCGCGGCGGCGAAAATCAGCATCGCGTAGTGGTCGATGAAATGGCCGACATTGACGTAGGTGATGACCCGGGCGGGGACGTTCATGAAATCGATTCCTGCATGGCGTGGAAACCCGTTATAAGAAGTTGCCTTAACGGGATGTCGCCAATGAGTGTCGCCAAAGCGCCAATTCTTCCGTTGTCCGACCGGCGGCGGTCCACCGCAGGCGGCGTGCACCTTCTGGCGACGCGCTACCGGAAAGGCAGCCGGCTCGAACCGCATGCGCATCGCGAGGCGCAACTGGTGTTCGCCACCGAGGGCACGATGCAGGTCACGACCCCGAAGGGCCGCTGGCTGGTGCCGCCGGATCGCGCGGTCTGGGTCCCCGCGCAACTGCCGCACGCCATCGACGTGCTGGCCGACATCGAAATGCGGACGCTGTATTTCGACGTCGCCTGGCTCAAGCGTGACACCCGCAACAAGAATCTCGAAACGGAATTCGTCGTCCGGGTATCGCAGCTGCTGCACCAGGCGATCCTGGCGCTGTTCGACGGCCGCAATGATTCCGTACGCAGCGATCTGCTGATCCAGCTGGCCGTGCTGGAGTTGCACCAAGCCGAGGATCCGACGACCTTCATCCCGCTGCCGCACGAACCGCGCTGCCGCCGCGCCGCCGATATCGTCCTGGCCGATCCCACGGGACTACACGAGATCGAGACGCTGGCGCGCTCGGTCGGCACCTCGGCGCGGACGCTGTCGCGGCTGTTCTCCGCGGAGACGCAATTGAGCTTCAAGAGCTGGTGCCAGCGCGCCCGCATCGCCTCGGCGATTGAACGCCTGTCAATGGACAACAACATCTCGGTCAAGCAGCTCGCGGCCGATCTGGGCTATGCGAGCTTCTCGGCATTTTCGCATGCGTTCCGGCAGGTGACCGGCAAGAGCCCGACGGAGTTTGCCGACAAGGCATGATGCCGCGATCCAGAGTCAGCTTCACTTCACATCTCCCCGCTTGCGGGGAGAGGTCGGAGCCGAGCGCCAGCGAGGCTCCGGGTGAGGGGGAGCCAGCGAGTGAAACTCTGACTCCCCCTCACCCGACTCGAATGCGCTTCGCGCCTTCGAGCCACCCTCTCCCCGCCTAGCGAAGCTTTGCTTCGCGCGGCGGGGAGAGGGAGACAAAGCAACGCTGCTGCATCCTCTACCGCGGCACCACCGCGGTGGCTTCGATCTCGACGCGGGCAGCCAGTTCGACCAGACGCACCACCTGCACCAACGCCATCGCCGGATAATGCGCGCCGAAGATCTCGCGATAGATCTGGCCGAGTACCTTGAGGTTGCCGAGATACTCTTCCATGTCGACGACATACCAGGTCAGCCGCACGAGGTGCTCGGGCTTGGCGCCGCCTTCGGCGAGAATCGCCGCAATGTTGCTGAGCGCCTGGCGCACCTGCGCGGTGAAATCCGCCGGCAGATGGCCGGCGGTGTCCCAGCCGATCACGCCCCCGGTGACGACGATGCGGCCGTCGGCGGTCATGCCGTTGGCATAGCCCTTCGGCGCCGGCCAGCCGCTGGGCTGCAGCACCTGCGGGGCAGACATGGGAGAGTCGGTCTTCGAACTCGGCACCACGGTCAATGTGGGGCCCTTTGGCACGGTCACCGGCAAGTCTCCTTCAAACGCAAATTGATAAAATTCATTCCGCGGCCACTGACGACGCACTGGCCTGAGCGATCTGGCGCAAGGCGAAGCGCTTCAGCTTGCCGGTTTCTGTCTTCGGCAGCTGCGTGACGTATTCGATGGCACGCGGGTATTTGTAAGGCGCGATCTCGCGCTTGACGTGGTTCTGCAGCTCCGTCGTCAGCGCCGCGTCGCCGATGACGCCGGCCGCCAGCACGACATAGGCCTTCACGACCATGCCGCGGGCTTCGTCGGGGCAACCGACCACGCCGCAGTCCACCACCGCCTCATGCGTCAGCAACGCTGCTTCGACGTCCGGGCCGGCGATGTTGTAGCCGGCGGAGACTATCATGTCGTCGGAGCGCGACTGGTACCAGAAGTAGCCGTCTTCATCCATGACGAAGGTGTCGCCGGTGACGTTCCAGCCGTTCTGGACGTATTTCAGCTGTCGCGCGTCGGCGAGATAGCGGCAGCCGGTCGGGCCACGCACCGCGAGGCGGCCGATCGTGCCCGGCGGCAGGTCGTTGCCCTCGTCGTCGACGATCTTGGCGACGTAGCCCGGCACCGGCTTGCCGGTGGCACCCGGGCGGATTTCGTTTTCGACCGTGCTGATGAAGATGTGCAGCATTTCGGTGGCGCCGATGCCGTCCATCAGCTTGATGCCGGTGGCCTTCAGCCACGCGTCGAAAGTGCCCTTCGGCAGGGTCTCGCCGGCCGAGACGCATTTGCGCAACGATGAGATGTCGTGCGTGCCCATCTTGCCGAGCATGGCGCGGTAGGAGGTCGGCGCGGTGAAGCACACCGTGACCTTGAAACGCTCGATCGCGACAGGCAGATCGTCCGGCCCGGCCTTTTCCAGCACGACAAACGACGCGCCGATATGCAGTGGGAACAGCACGCCGCCGAAACCGAAGGTGAAGGCCAGCGGCGCCGAGCCGATGAAGCGATCGCTTTGGCTCGCGCGCAGCACGTTGTGGGCAAAGCCGTCGCACACCGCGAGCATGTCGCGGTGAAAATGCATGGTGCCCTTGGGCTCGCCCGTGGTGCCCGAGGTGAAGGCGATCAGGCAGACGTCGTCGGACGCGGTATCGACCGCGGTGAATTCGGGACTGGCTTCCGCGATCATCGACTCCAGCGAGCCCGGCTCGTTGGATCCCCAATAGACGATGCGCTGCAACTCGGGGGCTGCGACTCTCGCCTTTTCCATTTCGTCTGACAGCTTGCCGTCGCACAGCGCCAGCGGAATCTTTGCTTTCTGGATCGGATAGGCCAGCTCCTTGGCGCGCAGCAGCGGCATCGTCGCGACACAGACGCCGCCCGCCTTCAGCACCGCGAGATAGGTCGCGACCATCATCGGATTGTTGGCGGAGCGCAGCAGCACGCGGCCGCCGGTGACAAGGCCGAGCTTGCCGACCAGCACGTTGCAGATCCGATTCACCAGTTGCTGCAGTTCGCGATAGGTGTAGCTCTCGGTGAGGCCGAACATGCAGGGCGCGTCGCCATGGCCTTCCTCGACCCAGCGATCGAGAAACGGCACCACGCAGTTCAGCCGCGCCGGATACTGATACTCGGGCCGGGTGAAGAGAAACTCCGGCCACTGGTCATGCGGCGGCAGATTGTCCCGCGCAAAGGTATCAACGTGGGCGGTGTAAGCTTGTGTGAGGTGAGCCTCAACAGTGGCCATTGCATGCTCCTGTCACTTCAACACGCCCGGCAGCGCGATCCGGATATCATTTTAGACTTAAAACATATTGGTGCAACTGCCCGGACCGGCCACACGGCGGATTTTTTGCAGTACGGGGGAATAGAGGCGCGGGAAGTTTAGGCAAATACCGCCTAACGCTGCGCCAATTGCTTCAAACGCAGCGTCATCGGCGACTGCGGATCGGCCAGCGGCGCGATCGCAGTAAAATGGTTGGCGCCCGGAAGCGCTTCGAAGCGCGTCGCGATGCCGACGCCCCACGCTTCCACAATGGTCTGGCTCTGCCGGAAATACTCCGCGCTCTCATCGCCGCCGACCACGGCATCGAGACTGCCGCGCGACGGCATGGGCCAGAACAGCGGGCTGACCTCGCGGGCGCTGACGTCATTCAGATGCAGCGGAATATTGACCGAAGTAGGCACCAATGGAACCAGATCGAACAGGCCGGAAATCGTATAGGCCGCGATGACCAGATCCGCCGGCAAGGCCGCGTCCAGCGCGCGCCATTCCGTCGCCAGCATGCAGGCGGCGAGATGGCCGCCGGCGGAATGGCCTGATATCACCAGCCGCCGCCCGAGTTTTGCGAGTTCGCGCGTCATGGCGCGCATCTGCTCGATGATGTCGCCGACCGAAACGTTCGGGCAGAGATCGTAGCTGGGGATCGCGACGCTGATGCCGTGGGCATTGAGGCCGCCGGCGAGATGGCTGAAGAACGAACTATCGAGCGCCTGCCAGTAGCCGCCGTGAATGAAGACGACAATCGGGCCTATATTCTCGGCGGGGACGAAATCGATGGTGTGGCGCGCGCCTGCGC
The DNA here is from genome assembly GCA_028290355.1 of Tardiphaga sp. GTDB lineage: Bacteria > Pseudomonadota > Alphaproteobacteria > Rhizobiales > Xanthobacteraceae > Tardiphaga. The sequence goes on from JAQGKA010000014.1 coordinate 7,948, forward strand.
CATAGGGGATGACGTGCCAACCGGGATGCGTCTCGC
>JAQGKA010000035.1 GCA_028290355.1 Tardiphaga sp.
TCACCGAACTGGCCTGGCACTCGCTGTTCATCCGTACGCTGCTGATCCGCCCCGAAGCGGCCGCGCTGAAGGACTTCGTGCCTGAGCTCACCATCATCGACCTGCCGAGCTTCCGCGCCGATCCCAAACGCCACGGCGTCCGCTCCGAGAACGTTGTCGCCATCGATTTCGCCCGCAAGATCGTCCTGATCGGCGGGTCTTATTATGCCGGCGAGATGAAGAAGTCGGTGTTCACCACGCTGAACTACTATCTGCCCGCCAAGGGCGTGATGCCGATGCATTGCTCGGCCAATGTCGGTCCCGCCGGCGACAGCGCGATCTTCTTCGGCCTGTCCGGCACCGGCAAGACGACGCTGTCCGCCGACCCGAAGCGCACGCTGATCGGCGACGACGAACACGGCTGGGGCAAGGACGGTATCTTTAATTTCGAAGGCGGCTGCTACGCCAAGTGCATCAACCTCTCACAGGAAGCCGAGCCGGAAATCTATGCCGCGAGCAAGCGCTTCGGCGCCGTGCTGGAAAACGTCGTGCTGGACGCCAGCACCCGCACGCCGGACTTCAACGATGGTTCGAAGACTGAGAACACCCGCTCGGCCTATCCGCTCGACTTCATCCCGAACGCTTCGCGCACCGGCCGCGCCGGCCAGCCGAAGAACGTGGTGATGCTCGCCGCCGACGCCTTCGGCGTGATGCCGCCGATCGCCAAGCTGACACCGGCGCAGGCGATGTATCACTTCCTGTCCGGCTACACCGCGAAGGTTGCCGGCACCGAGCGTGGCCTGGGCAACGAGCCGCAGCCGGAATTCTCCACCTGCTTCGGCTCGCCGTTCCTGCCGCTCGACCCAAGCGTCTACGGCAACATGCTGCGCGAGCTGATCGCCAAGCACAATGTCGATTGCTGGCTGGTCAATACCGGCTGGACCGGCGGCAAGTACGGCACCGGCAGCCGGATGCCGATCAAGGTGACGCGTGCATTGCTCACCGCGGCGCTCGACGGCTCCTTGCGATCAGTCGAATTCCGCACCGACAAGTACTTCGGCTTCGCGGTGCCGACTGCGTTGCCCGGCGTGCCCAGCGAGATCCTCGATCCCGTCAACACCTGGAAGGACAAGGGTGAGTTCGACGCCACCGCGCGCAAACTGATCGGCATGTTCCAGAAGAACTTTGCCAAGTTCGAAGCGCAGGTCGACGCCGACGTCCGCGCCGCCGCGCCGGATGTGAAGCTGGCGGCGGAATAACTTTCCGCACGTCTGATCGAATGCGAAAGGGCGGCCGAGAGGCCGCCCTTTTTGTTGAAACGGGCGCGAATAAAACGCCGTACCACGCGACGATCAATTCACGTGGACGGCCGGCCTTTGCCGGCTGCGCTGTCGAGCAGCCAGGTCTTGAACGCTTGCATGGCGGCCGATGGATGTTTCGACCGCAACGACGTCAGCCAGTAAGCGCCGAGGACGATTTCGACCTTGAAGGGTTGAACGAGCCGTCCTGCCTGCATTTCATGGGAAAACATGCAGGCAGGAAGCAACGCGACGCCGCCGCCTCGTGCGGCAACTTCCGCCATCGTGACCGAAGAATCGAAAATCACACCCTTGATCGCCGGAACGGCAATCCCTGCCTCCGTGAACCATCGGTGCCATTCGTCCTGCCGATAGGATCGCAGCAACGTTTCGCGCTTGAGGTCGGTTGGCCTGCGGAGCCGGCTGGCGATCTTGGCGGCGCACATCGGCGTCAGCGGCGCTGCGAAAAGCCGCGTGGCCTCGGTGCCATGCCATAGGCCATCGCCAAACCGGATGGCGAAGTCCAGCCCCTCACCGGCGATGTCGACGCGGTTGTTGTTCGTCAGGAGTCGCAGGTCGATGTAGGGGTGAGAACGTTCGAAGGCCTTCAGGCGCGACAGCAGCCAGCCGGTCGCGAAGGTTCCGACCACGCCGACGGTGATGACTTCGCGGAAGCGGCCATCCTCAAAGCGGTCCAGCGTTGCACGGATGCGTTCGAACGACGCAGCAATCGTCGGCAACAGCGCCTGTCCCTCGTCGGTCAGGGCAAGGCCGCGCGGAAGCCTGCGAAACAGTTGTACGCCCAGCGTTTCTTCCAGACCCTTGACTTGATGACTGACCGCCGCCTGCGTGACCCGCAGTTCCAGCCCGGCGCGCGTGAAGCTGAGTTGTCGTGCCGAGGCCTCGAAGGCCCGCAGGGCGTTGAGCGGGAGATGCGATGACTTCATTCGGTGACCCAAATTTTTCTAATGTCTCGCCCCATGAATGATCGTTTGTCAATGCCCGTCGCGCTGCGCATTTTGCCGCCGCAACGGAGGACGATGCGAATGATGAACAGACGTCGATTTTTGGCAGCGACAGGCGCGAGCCTTGCAGGGGCGGGTCTGATGAGCCGGCCAAACGAAGTGTTCGCCGCGGGCGAGCCGAGCCACGCACTCGCCGCGACATTGAAGAGGCTGGAGACCGAGAGTGGCGGGCGACTCGGCGTCGCCATGCTCGACACTGCGACGGGCGCGCAAATCGGTCAGCGCGCGGACGAGCGGTTTCCGATGTGCAGTACCTTCAAGGCGCTTGCCGTCGGTGCCGTTCTCAAGCGCGTCGATGCGGGCAAGGAAAACCTCGCGCGACGGATTCGCTTCGGCAAGAGCGACCTGGTGGCCTATTCGCCGGCGACCGAGGGACGCGTCGGCGGATCCGGCATGTCGGTCGCGGAACTCTGCGAAGCGGCGGTCACCCGCAGCGACAATACGGCCGCCAATCTGCTGCTCGCGAGCCTGGGCGGACCCGCCAAGGTCACCGCCTTCGTACGCGCGCTCGGCGATCAGGTCACCCGGCTCGATCGCATCGAGCCTGCTTTGAATGAAGGCAAGGATGGCGATCCGCGCGACACCACGACGCCGAACGCCATGGCATCCGATTTTCGATCGCTGGTCACGGGCCATGCGCTGTCGTCCGGGTCACGCGATCAACTGATCGCATGGCTGGTCGGCAACAAGACCGGCGACACCCGCCTGCGAGCGGGCCTGCCGGCAGGCTGGCGTGTCGGCGACAAGACCGGCAGTGGATCGCACGGAACCTCCAACGATGTGGCTGTGATCTGGCCATCGCGACATGCGCCGATCATTGTGTCGGTCTACTTGACCGGGGCCAAAGTGACGCCCGATCAGCAGTATGCGACGATTGCCGCCGTCGGGCGATCCATCGCCGCCACGATCGAGCCATGAGCGGGTTGCGACTTTGATGTCCGAAATCGAAAGGGCGGCCGAGAGGCCGCCCTTTTTGTCGATGACAGCCGGCGCGCCAGGCGCCGTCTGCTTGGGTGCGGACGGACCGCGAAAATCAGGCGCTCCTCATGAGCTTTTTCATTTCATTTTGTATCTTGAGGCAGCCCAGAAACATGAAGACATATCGCGCAGGGTTCTATTAACCCCGCGCCTCCGTAGTGCCCGCATCGAGAACTTTGCGCGGAGCTGCGGCATGGCTGACATCATGAGTATTCTGCAGTCGAGCTACACGTCCGCGGCTTTGACGACGCCGTCGAAAACGCCTTACACGGCGGTCGATCCGGCCAGCTACGAGGGCACATGGACCGGCACCTATGCCGACAAGAAGGACTTCAAGGTCACGGTGACCGACGTCCAGGGCTTTCGGGCGCAGGTGAAATACGAGAGCGGATCGACGGTGAAATACCAGAGCGTGCTGATCAAGGACAGCACGTTTCGCGTTGGCGACACCAAGTTCACGCTCACAAATACGGGCACCGCGACCATCAAGAATGCGGTCATTGATCCGGCCACCGGCAGCACCTATCTCGACACCGCGCAGGCGACGCTGAAGACGTAACCGTCCGCAGTTGCGCGCGGGGCGTTCGAAGGGCCCTCATTTGAAATCTGCGTGGTGCGTTGCCGCTCCACGTGGGGACGAGGGCACCGTGCCTTACGGCGCCTTGCGCTGCGACGGCAGGGCCAGCGATGACGGCGGTTCGCCGGCCACCGGCACGTCCCAGATGTCCGCGGCATATTCGCGGATCGTGCGGTCCGAGGAGAACCAGGCCATTCGCGCGACGTTGAGGATGCTGGCGCGGCTCCAGGCCGAGCCCGCCTGCCAGCGCGTGTCGATGCCGCGCTGCGCGTCGTAGTACGAGTCGAAATCGGCGCTCACCATATAATGGTCGAGATGGCGCAGGGCATGGCCGATCGAAGCGAAGCGACCGGGATCGTCGGGCGAAAACGCGCCGTTCTCGATGGCCGTAATGGCGCGGGCGAGATGCGGCGATTTGCCGATCACGTCCGACGCATCGAGGCCGCGCGCGCGGCGCGCCACGACTTCGGCGGCGTCCATACCGAAGATCGCGATATTCTCCGGGCCGACATTGTCGCGGATCTCGATGTTGGCGCCGTCCAGCGTGCCGATGGTCAGCGCGCCGTTCAGCGACAGCTTCATGTTGCCGGTGCCGGAGGCTTCCATGCCCGCGGTGGAAATCTGTTCCGAGAGGTCGGCGGCGGGAATGATGATTTCCGCGAGGCTGACATTGTAGTCCGGCAGGAACGCGACCTTGAGCTTGTCGCCGATCGTGGTGTCGTTGTTGACGACTTCGGCGACGTCGTTGATCAGCTTGATGATCAGCTTGGCGTAGCGATAGCTCGCCGCGGCCTTGCCGGCGAAGATCTTGACGCGGGGTACCCAGTCCTTGTTCGGCTCGTCCTTGATGGCGTGGTACAGCGCCACGGTCTCCAGCAGGTTGAGCAGCTGCCGCTTGTATTCGTGGATGCGCTTGATCTGCACGTCGTACAGCGCGGTGGGGTCGGCCTGGATGCCGAGCTTCTCGCCGATCACGCGCGCGAGCGCGATCTTGTTGTGCAGCTTGACCTTGCGGAACTGCTGCTGGAACGAAGCATCGCCGGCAAAGGCTTCGAGGCGCTGCAGCCGGGTGGGATCGTCGAGTATGGCCTCGCCGCAGGTCGCGCGCATCAGGTCGGTGAGTTTTGGATTGGCCAGCATCAGCCAGCGGCGGAAGGTGATGCCGTTGGTCTTGTTGGTGATGCGGCCGGGATAAAGCTGGTTGAGATCGTGAAACACGGTCTGCTTCATCAGTTCCGAATGCATCGCCGAAACGCCGTTGATGCGGTGCGAGCCGATGAAGGCGAGGTTGCCCATGCGGACGCGACGGCCGGCGGTCTCGTCGATGATCGAGACCGAGGCGCGATACACGGTGTCGCCGGGACGGGTGGCGTCGGCGCGGTCGAGATGCGCCTCGTTGATGCGGTAGATGATTTCAAGATGCCGCGGCAGCAGGCGCTGGAACAGTTCGACCGGCCAGGTCTCCAGCGCTTCGGGCAGCAGCGTGTGGTTGGTGTAGGACAATGTTGCGGTGGTGATCTGCCATGCCGCGTCCCAGCGCATGTTGTGATGGTCGACCAGGATCCGCATCAGCTCGGCGATGGCGAGGCTGGGATGGGTATCGTTCATCTGCACCGCGGCCTTGGTGGCCAGCCCGCGCAATTGTCCGTCCGAACTCAGGTGCCGTTTCACCAGGTCCTGCAATGAAGCGGAGACGAAGAAATATTCCTGACGCAGCCGCAATTCGCGGCCGGCGGCGCTCTCGTCGTTCGGATAGAGGAATTTGCAGATCGCCTCGGCGCGCGCCTGCTCGGCGCTGGCGCCGAGATAGTCGCCGGTGTTGAAGACGTCGAGCTTGAGCGGATCCGGCGCCCGCGCCGACCACAGCCTGAGCGCGTTGACGTGCTGGCCGCGCCAGCCGACGATCGGCGTGTCATAGGCGACGGCTTCCACGGTCTCGCCGGGGTGCCAGACCACGCTCTTGCGGCCCCGGCCATCCTCGATGGTCTCGATGCTGCCGCCGAAATGGACGTGGTACATCACCTCCGGCCGCTGCAATTCCCAGGGATTGCCGAAGCCGAGCCACTCGTCGGGATATTCCTGCTGCCAGCCATGCGAGATGATCTGCCGGAACAGGCCGAAATCGTAGCGAATGCCATAGCCGAAGGCGGGAATGGCGAGCGTCGCCATGCTCTCCATGAAGCAGGCGGCGAGCCGGCCGAGGCCGCCATTGCCGAGCGCCGCATCGGGCTCGCATTTGCGGAGATCGTCGAGGCCGACGCCGAGATCGCCCAGCGCTGCATCGAACAGCGGCAGCAGGCCCATATTGTTCAGTGCGTCGGTGAACAGCCGGCCGATCAGGAATTCCAGGCTGAGATAATAGACCCGCTTGCGGCCGGCGTCGTAGCTCTCCTTCTCGGACAGCAGCCAGCGGTGCACCATGCGGTCGCGCAGCGCCAGCGCCGCGGCCTTGTACCAGTCGTGCCGGGTGGCGAACGACACTTCCTTGCCGATCGCGAGGGTCAGCTTGGTCAGGATGGCGCTCTTGATTTCGGCCAGCGCCAGTTCGTCGATCGGCGCGTTCTGGGGCTGGAATTTCGCTGGCATTGATTGATCTGGCAAACCGGCAATCCTTGTGTCCCTGTCCCGAAATCATACGCGCATTCTCGCGCCGCCGGAACCCGGGCGCATGCGGAGCTTTTGCATCGGGGGTGCCCTCGATTTGGGCAGAAGCGGTAAAAAGGCCTGTCGTCCCGGCAAGCGAGCTTGCGAGCGCAAGCCGGGGATCAGAGCATCGTCACAGACCAAGAACAAATTAAGAACACTTTAGCAAGTCTTTGATATATCATCTTGATTCGGCGGATGCGCCGTCAATATCTATGGTCTGTGCCAGCTTGTGAGGACTACATGTCCACCATTGCCTTCGATCAGTTCGCGCTCACCCGGATCGCCGATTTCGCGCGATCGCTGTCGCGGCTGCATCTGGTGGCCCGCCGCTATCGCATCGATGACGACCAGATCGACCGCGAATTCAACGCGGTCTGCCTGTCGGTGTGGGGCTACACGACCGACGATTTCAGCGATGAGCTGTTTTCGCTCGAGGACCACAGCTTTCTCGATACGCTGGACGAGGCCCATGCGCGGATCTTCGCCGCCGAACAGGGCTACGACCTCGTCGACGACAACGGCATGCTGACCGACTGGTGGGGCTATTGCTGGATGATTTTGGCCGAGAAGCGCGGATTGCTGACACCGGAAAACCGCGCCGCGGCGCGCGCCGAGATCGAGGACAAGTACCTGTCGGCGCCGAATGTGATCGGCGTCATCGTCGGGCGCTGATCAGTTCAGATCCGCGCGCTTGGCGCGGGCGGCGGGTGCGCTCTTCGGCACCACTGTCACGGCCAGCGCCGGCGCGACGTCGCGGGTCTCCGGCATCGGGGCTTCCTCGGCGATCATTTCGGCCGAGACCGGGGCCACCTTCATCTCGCCGAGCCGGGCGCGAACATCGGAGGTCAGACCGGGATAAGACGCCACCGGCGTGAATTCCGCGGTCTGCCCCGTGCCGACGCGGACGCCGGAATAGGCCACCAGGCCGTTGGTGGTGGCGATCACATCGCCGGGGCGCAGTGAAGAGTCCAGCGTCAGATCGACCGGGGCGAGGCCGGCGGGATCGCGGCCGTTGCAGGTGCAGTCGGCCCTCAGAGCCTTGCGATAGGCAAAGGCGTTTTCCGAGTCGGCGTAGCGCTCGCCAGTGCTCGACGACGCGCCGTCGATATTGCTGCCGAAGAACACCTTTGTGGTGCTGGCCGGGCAGAACGCCTGGCACATCTGCACCGGGCTGGCGCTGCGGCCCAGGGGAAAATACTTGCCGTCGCAGCTGCGCACGCAGAACGCCGGGCCGGAGCCGCCACCGGCGCTTTGCACAGGACGCGGTGGCGGCGCGGCAGGAGTGTTCAGGCCGAACGGATCGGCGAAGAAATTGGCTTCCGGCGGCGCGGTGCCCTTGCGCTGCTGCTTTTGCGTCTGCGGTGGGCCGCCGCCGAACAGGAAGTCGAAAAAGCCTTGCGCGGCCGCATGATGCGGCGTCAGCGCGACCGATGCGGCAATGCCGATGGCTGCCATGAGCGCCAGCCGGCGCCCGATCCGCAAAAACTTCCAGTTTTGACGCAACGCCAGCTCCGCGACCGCATTTCAGGCCGGCGAGAGAGTCGCCCGGCGCGGTTCGACCCTACTGTGGTATGGTAAACGAGGTGTAACCGAGCGCGGGGAGCTAGCGGAAAAACACCCATGTCATCAGCAGGAAGACGGGGATCAGGACGCCGATCGACCAC
>JAQGKA010000043.1 GCA_028290355.1 Tardiphaga sp.
CCACCGACGCCTATCTCAAGCTGGTCAACGACAAGACCCGCATCGTGCCCGGCCACGGCCCGCTCGCCGACAAGGCTGCGCTGATCGAGTACCGCACCATGCTGGTCACCGCACGCGACCGGATGGCGAAGCTGGTGAAGGACGGCAAGAGCGAGGACGACGTGCTGGCGGCGAAACCCTTCGCCGATCTCGACGCCAAGTGGGCGTTGACCGACGTTGCGTCGAAGAACTTCACCCGCGTCGTCTATCACTCGCTGGCCGACAAGCCGGGCAAGAGTTCATGAAGAACCTCGTCCCGCTCGCGGAAAAAATCGCTATCGAGCTGATCGCGCGGAAGCAAACCATTGCGGTGGCGGAATCCTCCACCGGCGGGCTGATTTCGGCGACGCTGCTGGCGGTGCCCGGCGCCTCGGCCTATTTTCTCGGCGGCGGGGTGATCTACACCCGCGATGCCCGCCGCATCCTGATGGACATTCCCAATGAAGCGATGACCGGCGTGCGCTCGGCATCGGAGCCCTATGCCGAGATGCTGGCGAAGCAGATCCGCGAGCGCTTCAGCTGCGACTGGGGGTTATCCGAGACCGGCGCCACCGGCCCGACCGGTAATCGTTACGGCGACGCCGCCGGCCATAGCTGCATGGCGATTGCCGGCCCGCAGCACGGCGTGATGACGCTGGAGACCGGCAGCAACGATCGCCTCGGCAACATGCACGCGTTTGCGCACACGGCGCTAACGTTTCTGCTGAAGAATTTGTCGCAGTAACACATCCGCCGCGTCATCCTGAGGCGCGAGCCACTTGGCGAGCCTCGAAGGATGCATGCTCAGCGCATGCGGCGCATCCTTCGAGGCCGTCGCAGGAGCGACGGCACCTCAGGATGACGGCGGTGTTTGCGGGTCTGGCCTAGACCACCACTTCCGCCGGCTCCGCCAGAATACACCGCGCCATGCGGTTGCCTTCCATCTGCACATTCGGCGGCGGAGCTTCGACGCAGCGCGGCTGGGCGAAGCTGCAGCGCGGGGCGAAGGAGCAGTTCACCGGCGCCTTGTCGAGGGAGGGCGGCGTGCCGGGGATGGTTTCCAGCCGCGCGCCGCGCTTGGCGCCGTGCACGGTGGAGGCCAGCAAGCCGCGCGGATAGGGATGCACCGCCGAGCGCACGATCTGGCTCAGCGTGCCCTGCTCCACGATCTGCCCCGCATACATCACCGCGACGCGGTCGCAGATTTCGATGGCCACGCCGATATCGTGGGTGACAAAGATGATCGACATGCCGAATTCGCGCTGCAGCTCGCGCAGCAACAGCAGAATTTGAATCTGCACGGTGGCGTCGAGCGCGGTGGTCGGCTCGTCGGCGAGCAGAATCTTCGGCTTGCAGGCCAGCGCCAGCGCGATCATCGCGCGCTGCCGCATACCGCCGGACATTTCGTGCGGATAGGCATCGAGGCGACGCTTGGCCGAGGGAATGCGCACCACCTCGAGCATCTCCAGCGCGCGCTTGGTGGCGTCCGTCTGGCTCTTGCCTTCGTGGCGCATCACGCTTTCAGCGATCTGCTGGCCGATGGTGTAGACCGGATCCAGCGCCAGCGCCGGCTCCTGAAAGATCATCGACACGGTCTGGCCGCGAAACGCCGACAGCTCCTCGTCGTCGAGCGCCAGCACGTCCTTGCCGAGCACGTTCACCGTACCGGAAATCTGTGTGCGCTTCTTCGGCAGCAACCGCATCAGCGCGCGCAACGTCACGCTCTTACCGGAGCCGGATTCGCCGAGCAGGCCGAGCACCTCGCCTTCGCCGAGCGACAGGCTGAGATCGTTCACCGCATAGACGGTGCGCTCGCCGCTGAAACGGACGTTGAGATTGCGAACCTCGACCAGATTGCTCATGCCAGCTCCGGGCACTTGACGTGGAAGTCGGTGGCGCGCTGGAACGCGGCGCCGATCGTCAGCAGCGTCGACTCATCGAACGGGCGGCCGATCAGTTGCATGCCCACCGGCATGTTGGATTTGGTGAACCCGGTCGGGATCGAAAGCGCCGGCAGGCCGAGATAGTTGATCGGCCGGGTGAAGCGCGTCAGCCGCTGGATCATCGCTTCGGCACCCATGCTGTTGCCGACGTCGGTCTCGGCGATGGTCGGCGCCGCGGCCGGCGACACCGGCGCCAGCACCGCATCGGTGCCGGTGACGGCGGCGAGATAGGCCGCCAGCGCCGGACCGCGCCAGCGCAGCGCTTCCAGATAAGATACGCCGGGAATGCCAAAGCCGTTCTGCAACCGCATCAGGACCTGCGCGCCATAATCCTGTGGGCGCTCGATCATCCAGCGCTTGTGCATCGCCGCCGCTTCGGTGGCGAGCACCAGCTGGCACGCTGCGGTGAGCTGGCGCTGGTCCGGCAGGTCGACCTCGACGATGGTGATGCCTTCACTTTTCAGCGTGGCGATGGTGTCTTCGAAAATCTTCGCAGTCTCGGGATCGAGGTCCTCGACATAGAACGCCTTGGGAATGCCGACCGTCATGCCTTTGGCCGGCGCCCGCGTCGCCGCCATGTAGTCCGGCACCGCGCGGGTGCTGGTGGTGGGGTCGAGCGGATCGGCACCGGCCATCAGACCGGTGATGACAGCGCAATCCGCAACGGTGCGCGCGAGGGGACCGACCGTGTCGAGCGATTGCGACAGCGGCATCGCGCCGGCGCGGCTGATGAGGCCAACCGTCGTCTTCAGGCCGCTGACGCCGCAGAAATGCGCCGGCAGCCGGATCGAGCCGCCGGTGTCCGAACCGAGCGCAGCGAAGGTCAGGCGTGCCGCGACCGCCGAGCCGGAGCCCGACGACGAGCCGCCGGTGACATGATCGACATGCCAGGGATTATGCACCGCGCCGTAGTGCGCGTTGTGGCCGAGCGGCCCATAGGCGAATTCCACCATCTGCAAAGAGCCGAGTCGCACTGTGCCGGCGTCCTTCAAGCGCTGCAGCGATGTTGCCGTCGTCGTCGCGACCCAGTCGCGGCGAACATGCGAACCGCAGGTCACGACATGGCCCTTGTCGTAATACATGTCCTTGTGCGCCAGTGGCACGCCGCGTAGTGCGCCATAGCTCTTGCCTTTTGCCAACGCGGCGTCGGCCGCATCGGCGGCAGCGAGCGCCGTCTCGGTCTCGATCGACATATAGGCGTTGAGGCTCGGCTGAAACTTCGCGACGCGATCGAGGCAGGACTGCGTGGCTTCGCGCGACGAGATTTTCTTCTGCGCAATGGCGTCAGCGACTTCGGTCAGTGACAGCAACGCGGGTTCAGTGACACTCATTTGGCAGCTTTCGTATTCTGCACGACGAGGAATGTCGCGGGCTCGAGATCGAATGGCAGTGTGCCGGCGACGGCGACAAAGCCTTCGAAGGCAGGCCCGATCGAATTGGCGATGCGCTCGGCGACATCGTCGGCGACCGGCAGGCCGGCGACATCGGTCATGGCCTTGATCTGTCTGGCGGTTGGTTTGGTCATGTCAGATCGGCTCCTTTGGGTGCAAGGCTGTGGCCGGAGCCTGGGATCGCCATGTAGCAGGCGGCCTGATGGCCGGTCGCGGTGAGTTCGGTCAGCTTCGGCGTCGCTTCGCCGCACAGCGGTTCGGCATAGGGGCAGCGGGTGTGGAAGCGGCAGCCCGACGGTGGATCGATCGGGTTCGGCGGATCGCCGGTGATCGGCGGCGTCTGGGTGCGGTTGTCGGGATCGGATGACGGCATCGCCGCCAGCAGCGCCCGCGTATAGGGATGCGCCGGGGCGTCCCAGACCTCGTCCACCGGACCGAGCTCGACGACTTCGCCGAGATACATCACCAGCACGCGGTCGGAGATGTAGCGGACAACGTTGAGGTCGTGGCTGATGAACAGATAGGTCAGGCCGAATTCGCGCTTCAGATCGACCAGCAGGTTCAACACCTGCGCCTCAACCGATTTGTCGAGCGCCGACACCGCTTCATCGAGGATGACGAGGCGCGGCGACAAGGCGAGCGCTCGCGCAATGTTGACGCGCTGGCGCTGACCGCCGGAAATCTCGTGCGGATAGCGGTTGGCGAAATTCTCGGGCCGCAATCCCACTTTGCCGAGCAGCTCACGCGCCAGTGTGCGCGAGGCACCCTCGGCCATACCCTGGACCTTGGGTCCGAAGGCGATCGACTCCTCGATGGTCAGGCGCGGATTCAGCGAGGCGTAGCTGTCCTGAAACACCATCTGCATGCCGCGGCGCAGCTCACGCAGCGACAATTCGCGACCGACCTGGCGGCCGTCATAGATGATGTCGCCGGAATTGCGTGGCATCAGATGCATCAGCAACCGCGCGGTGGTCGACTTGCCACAGCCGGATTCGCCGACGATGCCGACGGTTTCGCCCTTGGCGATGGAGAACGACACGTCGTCCACCGCACGCACTGTCTTGCTCGGCGCGAACAGCCCGCCGCGCACCGGAAAATGCTTTGTCAGGCCGTTGACCTGCAGCAGCGGCTGCGCGACGCCGCCGATGTCCGGGAGCGGTTCAAGCTTGTCGATGGGTTCGATGATTTCATTCATGACATCAGTTCCGGATGTCCATGGCGCTGCGCATGCCATCGCTCAGCAGGTTGAAGCAGATCGAAACCGCGAAGATCATCGCGCCGGGCAAGGCTGCAACCCAGGGATTGACGTAGATCGCGGTGCGCAGCGTATTCAGCATCAGGCCCCATTCCGGCTCCGGCGGCTTGGTGCCGAGGCCGAGGAAGGACAGGCCGGCGGCCAGGATCATCGACACCGAAATCAGGCCCGTCGCATAAACGAAGATGGTGCCGAGCACATTGCCGAGCATGTGCACCCGCATGATGGTGAAGGCGTCGGCGCCGGAGGCGCGCGCGGCTTCGACGAAGTCCATATTGCGCACACCGGTGGTGACGCTTTCGGCGACGCGGGTGATCTGCGGCACGAACACGATGGTCAGCGACACGATCGAATTGACGATGCCCGCCCCCAGCGCGCCGGAAATCGCGATCGCCAGCAGCACCGAGGGGAAGGCGTAGAACACGTCGACCGTGCGCATGATCGCGGTGTTGATCTTGCCGCCGATAGAGCCAGCGACAAGGCCGAGCGACGTCCCGATCAGGAAGGCCAGGATCACCGGCAAGATACCCACGATCAGCGACAGCCGTCCGCCATAGATCAGGCGCGCCAGCATGTCGCGGCCGAGTTCATCGGTGCCG
>JAQGKA010000603.1 GCA_028290355.1 Tardiphaga sp.
AAGCGCGGGCCGCCGATCACGCGATAGGGCAGGCCGAGGGTGACAAAGCGGTCTTCGAATTCGCGCATCTGGAACGAGGCGCGCACCAGGATCGCGATATCGTTGAGCTTGTGGCCGGCGCGCTGCAACTGCTCGATCTCTTCGCCGATGGCGCGGGCTTCCTCTTCGGAATCCCAGGAGCCGGTGACGGTGACCTTCTCGCCATCGACATCCTCGGTGCGCAGCGTCTTGCCGAGCCGGCCTTCGTTGTGCGCGATCAGATGCGAGGCGGCGGCGAGGATGTGGCCGGTGGAACGATAGTTGCGCTCCAGCCGGATGATCTTGGCGCCGGGGAAATCGTGGTCGAAGCGCAGAATGTTGTCCACCTCGGCGCCGCGCCAGCCATAGATCGACTGGTCGTCGTCGCCGACGCAGCAGATGTTCTTGAGCGGTGCGGCGGGAGCTTGCGTGGGTTCTTCCTCGACAGGCGCGGGCAGCAGCGGCCTTTGAGACGGCGCCTGCGACAGCAGCCGCAGCCACAGATACTGCGCGACGTTGGTGTCCTGATATTCGTCCACCAGAATGTATTTGAAGCGCTGCTGATATTGCCGGAGCACGTCGGGATGTTCGCGGAACAGCCGGATGCATTCCAGCAGCAGGTCGCCGAAATCCGCGGCGTTGAGGACCTTCAGTCGTTCCTGATAGGCTGTATAGAGCTTGCCGCCCTTGCCGTTGCCGAACACTGCGGCCTCGCCTCCGGGCACCTGTGCCGGCGTCAGGCCGCGATTCTTCCAGCCGTCGATCAGCCCGGCCAGCATCCGCGCCGGCCAGCGCTTGTCGTCGATGTTCTCGGCCTGCAGCAACTGCTTCAGCAGCCGGATCTGGTCGTCGACATCCAGCACGGTGAAATTGGATTTCAGCTGCACCAGTTCGGCGTGGGTGCGCAAAATGCGGCCGCCGATCGAATGAAAGGTGCCGAGCCACGGCATGCCTTCGACGGCCTGGCCCAGCATGATGCCGAGCCGGTGCTTCATCTCCCGCGCCGCCTTGTTGGTGAAGGTCACCGACAGGATTTCGCCGGGTCGGGCGCGGCCCATGCTGAGGATGTGGGCGATCCGTGAGGTCAGCACCTTGGTCTTGCCGGTTCCGGCGCCGGCCAGCACCAGAACGGGGCCCTCCAGGGTCTCCACCGCGTCGCGCTGTTCGGGGTTGAGCCCGGTCAGATATTGCGGGGTGACCGAGGCGCGGGCACGCGCGCCAATGCCGCCCGGCACAGGCGCGGGCGGTGCAGGAGTGTACGGCGCGGGTTTGCGCAGGTCGGTCAACGGCAATGTCCTTGATTCTATTCTGTGAACGCTAACATGGCATTCGCACCGTGACTTTGCGAGGGCGGCCGGTTGATCGGTTGTTCCATGTCGAGGCTTGCCAGACGGCAAAATGCAATCTTAAATTGCTGAAACGCAGGTCACACAGGGGGGAGTCATGGCCACGGAGGCGACGCCCAAGGGATTGCTGCAGGCGCTGGACCTGATTCGCGGAACCAGGGCGCCCAGGCCGGAAGCGCTGGACGTGCTGGAGTCGAGACAGGTCGATCGGGTCCGGACCATCTTCGAGGACCCTAACATCGTTGCCATCGGAATCGCGCAAAAAGAGACCGAGAAAAAGCAAACTGGCGAACTCGGCCTCTGCTTTTACGTCGAAAAGAAGATCGCCAGGAGCCGGATGAAATCCAGCAAGATGATCCCGCCCGTTCTCAGCGTGGCGGGTCGTCAGGCGGTGTTTACGGACGTTCAGGCGATCGGCAAGGTCCGTCCCCAGGTCAACAAGCGCCGAGCGCCGGTGCTCAGCGGCTTCAGCGTCGGAAATTCATCCGATACCGGCACCCTCGGCGCTATCGTGAAAAAAGGCAGCAAATTTTTCCTGCTGAGCAATTCCCGCGTTCTGGCCCGCAGCGGAAAGGGCAAGATCGGCGATGTCATCATCTATCCCGGCGAGGCCGATGACGGCGGCAAGACCCAAGCGGTCGCCGCGCTCTCGCACATCGTGCCGTTCAAGCCCGGCGACGATTTTCTCAACCTGGTGGATGCGGCGCTTGCGGAGGTCGATCAGGACTTCGTGGACAAGCTCGATTTTTCGATCCGTGGCGCCAAGTCGCCGCTCGCCACGATCGATCCGGTCCGCGGAATGAAGATCGTCACGCGAGGACGTACGTCCGGCGATACCGAAGGTGAGGTTCAGGATGTCCACTTCAGCATCGTGCTGCCCTATCCCGGCGTCGGCCAGATCGGCTTCCTCAACCAGGTGAAGTGCAGCCACTATTCGAAGCCGGGCGATTCCGGATCGATCATTGTCGATCAGAAGAGCAAGAAGATCGTCGGCCTGCACTTTGCGGGGTCCGGCTCCGCCAGTATCTTCAACCCGATCGGCGAAGTCATCAAGGCGCTGAAATTTCGCTTTTCCCAGAAATAGCCGCGCCCCAACCGGATGGTGAATGATGGCGAACGAGGAGCAGGCCAACACAGCGCGGCAGCAAAACGGTGGCGATCTGTTGAAGCGCGGCGTCCATGCCATCGGCGTTGAACCAGGAGAAGCCCATGGCAAGAAGGGATGGGTGGTCGTCGCGCATGTGGCGCCGGAACATGATGTAAAGCTGCCATCCACGCTGTCCTGCGCGACCAAGGACGGCGACGTGCAAGTGCCGCTGGTCGCCTTGCGCAGCGAACCATTCAAGCCGGAATAGTTCATTCATTTTGAGAGAGGGGCGGGCATGCCAAGTCTAGTACTTCGCCGATCCATCGTTTCACCCAGGGGGCCGTTTATTGCCGAGCCGGAAAGCGTTCACACGGTCGGTCAGCATCTTGAGCCGGTCAGGACCGACATCTTCATGCCGGAGATGGTCCCGCGCAATTGCCACCTCGAAACCTACAAGAAGGTCAAGGTCCCGGATGTCGATGTGGATCAGGAGATCATCGCCTACTGTTCGCCGGATTCGACCTTCGCCGTCACCAAGCGGCTGTTCGACGATGCAAAGAAGTCCATCATCATCGGCATCTACGATTTTTCAGCTGATTACATCAAGGAACTGGTGCTTGACGCGCTCCAGCGTGGCGTCAAGGTCACGCTCATGCTCGATATCGACAGCAAGCCCGAGCAGGAGCTTTTCGACGAGTTGAACGATGCCGGTGTCGATGGCGTCCCGGCGCCGTCGTGCGCCAGCCATCGCGTGCATTACTTCAGCTCGTCGCACGAGAAGGTGATCGTCATCGACGATGAGTGGTGCATCATTCAGAGTGGAAATTACAGTGAAAACAGCATTCCGCTGAATACGGTGGACGGCGGCGACCCCAAGCATTTCCGCAAGGGAAATCGCGATACCGGGCTCGCAATTCGATCCAAAAAGCTCTCCAAGTTTTTCACCGGCATTCTCAAGAGCGACATCGCGCTTGAACTCGACGGTCCCGAGGCGCTGGCGCAGGCCGTCACGACAGCCAACGCGTTTCTGGTCGAGCGCGCGCCGACCAAGATTCCCGAGAAGTTATTTCCGAGCAAGACTTTCAAGCTGACGAAGCCGTTGAACGTTCAACCGATCCTCAGTCCGGACAATTACATGTCCGTGATGCCGGGCAAGCTGCGGGCCGCGAAAAAATCGATCCTGATCGAGCAGCAATATATCCGTGGCATCCAGCCGGACATCGCCAAATTGCTCAAGGCGATCAAGGAGGCGCGGGATGGCGCGGATTCGTTCGACATCCGGATCATCCTCGGCAAGCTTTTCAGCCAGAAAGACCTGGTGAAGGAGCAGGCAAATCTCGCGCTCCTCAAGAAGGAATACGGGCTCGTCCTTGGCAAGAACATTCGCTACATCGATACATCGCGGTTCGTGCACTGCCACAACAAGATGGTGCTGATCGACGGCCAGGGCGTGCTGGTCAGTTCGCAGAACTGGTCGGACTCGGCGGTCTCGAAAAACCGCGAGGCCGGCGTGTGGCTTTCGCATGCGGGGATCTGCAGCTACTTCACGCAGATTTTTGAGAACGACTGGAAAACCGCCCGCAAGGTCCCCGAAGCGCCTGGCAAGGAGGTTGTCGAGCCGGAGGCGCTGCGCGCCGGCGGTTATGTCCGGGTGTCGCCAGCCGATTATCAGGAGGTTTGAGGGGCCCGATCATCGTCGTCGGCTCGATTGACCTGTCCGGGCCTGCCGCGCGCCGGGTGCCCAGTCGCGAATGATCGGGAACTTTCGTTCCGATTCCGGATTGTTTCGGTATCAGGCGCGGCGTTCGACGTTGCGCTCTCAAAGCGAAACTGAGGTTGGTGCGATGTTCGGCTGGGTCGTTACATTTTTGATCGTTGCGTTGATTGCGGGCGTTCTCGGTTTTGGCGGCGTCGCGGGCGCCTCGATCGAAATCGCCAAGGCGATTTTCTTTATTGCCGTTATCTTGTTCCTGATCTCGGCGGTCGTCGGTCTGGTCCGCGGGCGCACCCGGGTCTAGCGTCTATTTCTTCGAGGGCATCCCGATCTTTCGGCCGATGCCTTCGGGACGTGCGACCGGACGGTGCGCCTCCGCCAACGCCTGCACGCGGGCGCTGATATCCGGTGGGAAGAGCGCCACCTTGCGGGCATCCATATCCATGTGAATGGTCATGTTTTCCGAGGTCGCCGAGAGCCAGCCCTCGGTGGCGTGGCGCAGTTCTTTGAAGGTGTGCAGCCGCTTCTCGTCCGCGGCTACCAGCAGGATTGACACCTGCGCGGGGTCGTCGAGGTGGATCTCCCGGAGATAGCGGACGTGGCACTCGGCGGTGAAGGTCGAATTGTGCCGGGCCTTCATGTATTCCGGGCCGATCCCGAGCTTGAGCCACAGTTCGTCGATCGCCCGGTCGAAGAGCACGTTGTAATAGGCCATGTTGAGATGGCCGTTGTAATCGATCCATTGCGGCTCGATCCGCATCACCGATGACAGGAACGGCACCGGCTGCCGCAGCAAGTCGTCGGTTTGTTCGGCCACCATCGTCATCGTCTATTCCTGTCACAAAAATCCAACATCCCTTGACCCGTTATACATCCTTTGCCACGGTCCCGCGCGCCGGAGGATTTTACGTGGCCACACTCGTCAACAATCTGAAACGACCAGAGCCCAAGGCGCTGGCCACCACCCTGGAATCGCTGGCCGCCCGGTTCGGCAACCGGCTTGTGACCTCGCAGGCGGTGCGCGAGCAGCACGGCCATACCACCACGTGGCTGGCCAACCAGCCGCCGGATGCGGTGGTGATGGCGCAGGAAACCGCCGACATTCAGGACGTGGTGCGGATTTGCGCCGCGAACGGCGTTCCGGTGATCGCGTTCGGTACCGGCACCTCGCTCGAGGGGCAGGTCAACGCACCTGCCGGCGGCATCTGCATCGATCTGCGCGACATGAACCGGATTCTGGAGGTTCACAGCGAGGATCTGGATTGCGTGATCCAGCCCGGCGTGACCCGCAAGGCGCTGAACGAGAATTTGCGCGATCAGGGACTGTTCTTTCCGATCGATCCCGGCGCCGACGCCTCGCTCGGCGGCATGGCTTCGACCCGCGCCTCCGGCACCAATGCGGTGCGCTACGGCACCATGCGCGAGAATGTGCTGGCGCTGAAAGTGGTGCGCGCCGACGGCGAGATCATCAAGACCGGCACGCGGGCAAAGAAATCCTCCGCCGGTTACGACCTGACCCATCTGTTCGTCGGCGCCGAAGGCACCCTCGGCATCATCTCCGAACTGACCATCAAGCTGCGCGGCATTCCCGAAACCATCGCCGCCGCGGCGTGCTCGTTTGCGACCGTGCAGGGCGCGTGCCAGGCCACCATCCTGGCGATCCAGACCGGCATTCCCGTGGCGCGCATCGAGTTGCTGAACGAGGCCCAGGTCCGCGCCTGCAATTCCTACTCGAAGCTGACGCTGCCGGAAACGCCGCTGCTGCTGCTGGAATTCCACGGCAGCGAGGCCGACGTCGCCGAGCAGTCGAAGAACTTTCGCGAGATCGCGCTGGAATGCGGCGGCGGCGCCTTCACCTGGACCACCAAGCCGGAGGACCGCACAAAACTCTGGCAGGCCCGGCACGACGCCTATTGGGCGGTGAAGAGCCTGCGGCCCGGCTCCGACGTGGCGGCGACCGATGTTTGCGTACCGATTTCACGGCTGGCCGAATGCGTCGCCGAGACCGAAGCGGATCTGGCGCGACTCAATCTGCTGTCGCCGATCGTCGGTCATGTCGGCGACGGCAACTTTCATTGCTCGATGGTCTGCGATCGCAACGACACCGACGAAATGGCGCGCGCGGAAGACTTCATGCACCGCCTCGTCGAACGCGCCCAGGCGATGGGCGGCACCTGCACTGGCGAACACGGCATCGGGCAGGGCAAGCAAAAGTATCTCAAGGCCGAACTGGGCGTCGAAGCGCTCGATGCGATGCGGGCGATCAAGCAAGCGCTTGATCCACATAACATTTTCAACCCCGGGAAGATATTGCCACAGTTTTGACGCAAGAACGGTTTGCGGCGTGCGGGAAATCTGTTCAGGCGTTCGACACGTTAACTATCTTTAAACAGTTTAAGGTTGCATAATACTCCAGCACTCTAAATGATTGTGTGGCCGATTCCGCACTGGCGTCATCGGCCGAATTCGGCGCGCTAGGCGCGTCCAAGAAAAAGGTCGGCCCGATGCGGCTTCCGTTCTTCTACGGCTGGATTATCGTCGCCGTGACGTTCGTCACCATGGCCATCGGGGTCAATGCCCGGACCTCGTTCTCGCTGTTCTTTCCACCCATCCTGAAGGAGTTCGGCTGGGACCGCGGCGTCACCGCCGGTGCGTTCTCGTTCGGCTTTCTGGTCTCGGCGGTCATGAGTCCGCTGATGGGCAAGCTGATGGATCGCGCCGGACCGCGGGCGGTAATGGAACTTGGCGTCGGGTTGATGGCTGCCGGATTGCTACTGGCGCCGCTGACCACGCAGCCTTGGCATCTGTATCTGACGATCGGCGTGCTCGTCGGTGCCGGCAGCATCTGCCTCGGCTATTCCGGGCAATCGCTGTTCCTGCCGAACTGGTTCAGCCGCAAGCGCGGGCTCGCTGTCGGTGTCGCCTTTGCCGGCGTGGGCCTTGGTTCGATCACCGTGCTGCCGTGGGTGCAGCTGATGATCGAGGAGACCGGCTGGCGCACCGCCTGCACGGCGATGGGCATCGTGGTTCTGGTCGTTCTGGTCCCTATCAACCTGCTGCTGCGCAAACGGCCGCAGGACATGGGGCTTTTGCCCGATGGCGATCAGGCGCCGACCGCATCGGTGAAACCGGTGTCGAACGTTGTCGATCCCGTTTGGGCGAGCATCGACTGGACGCTTGCACGGGCAATGCGCACGGCGCGGTTCTGGTGGCTCGCGCTTGGTTTATTCGGCGGGCTGTATTCCTGGTATGCGGTCCAGGTTCACCAGACCAAATATCTGCTCGATATTGGCTTCAGCCCCAGCGTCGCGGCCTGGGCGCTCGGCATGGTCAGCCTGTTCGGGGTACCCGGGCAGATTTTTCTCGGCCATCTGTCGGACCGCATCGGTCGCGAATGGATCTGGACTGTCAGCGGGCTTGGCTTTGCGATCTGTTTCGCGGCGCTGATCGCGTTGCAATATACGCCGAGCCTCGCGCTGGTTTATGTGATGGTGATCTCGCAAGGCCTGCTGGGCTACGGCGTGACATCGATCATGGGCGCGGTGGTGGCGGAGATTTTCCAGGGCGAACATTTCGGCAGCATTTTCGGCACGCTGATGCTGGCCGCGCTTGCCGGCGGCGCCGCGGGGCCTTTCGTGACGGGCGCCTTGCACGATCACTACGGCACCTACACGCTCGCCTTTGCGATCGGCGGCGCCATCAGCCTCGCGGCGGCGGCAGCAATCTGGATGGCCTCGCCTGGCAAGGTTCGGGCTGTCGCAGGAAGGCTGCACCGCGCCCACGGCGCCAGGCCTTTGGAGCAGGCGACCTCGAACCCGCGATAACGGGCAATTTGCCGCAAGCCGGCGGCGAGTTGCGGGGCACAGCCTCCGCACCGGATGCTGTGACTTCGCCACAGTTACCCTTATAGTTGACGCACCTCCGGCGTTAAGTTCAGGACGGCCATCGCGATTTTTGGGCGCAATCGCTAATTGGGCCGTCTGGAATGCGCCTTGCGCGGCAAGCAGGCGGCATCTCGCCGGAACATGCTCAAGGGGAGATTCCGTGCAGACGACGCTGCTCGGCTTGGCGATTGCCTTCATCATGGCGCTGATTGCCGCTCTGATCGGGCCGTATTTCATCGACTGGAACCAGTTCCGGCCGCAATTCGAGGCGGAAGCGACGCGCGTGGTCGGCGCGCCGGTTCGTGTCAGTGGGGCGCTGGATGCGCGGCTGCTGCCGGCGCCATCGCTGCGGCTTCGCTCCATCGTCGTCGGCGGTGCCAACGATCTCGGCAAGGTTCGCGCGGACAAGCTGGACGTCGAATTCAGCCTGAGTTCGCTGATGCGCGGCGAATGGCGCGCTACCGAACTCACCATCAATGGCGCGGCGGTCGATCTCGGCCTCGACGCGCAGGGCCGCATCGAACTGCCGACCGCAACCGGGCCCTTCAATCTCGGCGCACTGGCGATCGACCGGCTGAATCTCACCGGACGCGTCGCGCTGCATGATGCAGCGAGTCGCGGCACGCTTGAACTGAACGACATTGTCTTCAGCGGCGACGTGCGCTCGCTCGCCGCGGGCGCGATGCGCGGCGATGGCAACTTCACGCTCTCGGGCGCGCGCTACCCGTTTCGCGTGTCGTCGGGCCAGACCGTGGACGGCAACGGCACCCGCGTCCATCTCACCATCGATCCCGGTGCACGGCCGCTCACCATCGATCTCGACGGCGCGCTGAGTTTCGAGGCCCGCGTGCCGCGGTTCGATGGCGCGCTCGTTCTGGCCAGTCCTTCAGGCCTGAAGACCAAGAGCGCCGACGACAAGCTGCCGACGCCATGGCGGATGTCCGCCAAGGTGAAGGCCGACCCGGCGACGGCACGGCTCGAAGCGCTTGAAGCCAGCTATGGCACGGAGGACACCGCGCTCAAGCTCGCGGGGCTCGCCGACGTTCGCTTTGGCGCATCGCCGCTGCTGCACGCGGTGCTCTCGGCGAAGCAGTTCGACGTCGACAGGCTGCTCGCCAAGGATAGCGGGGACAATGAGCCAACAAAGCTGCTGCCGGGCCTTCGCAAGCTCATCGCCGCGATCCCGCAGGCGCCACTGGCGACGCAAATTGAGATCAGCGCCGAGCAGATCATGCTGGGCGGACGGCCCGTGCAGAATTTTGGTGCGGACCTGCGTGGTGACAAGACATCATGGACCATCGATCGCCTTGAGCTTCGTGCGCCGGGCACGACCCGCGTGGCGCTGAGCGGCGCGCTCGCGCAGCCCGGACCAGCGGGGAACTTCAGGGGCGCGGTCAGCATCGACTCTACCGATCCCGACACGCTCGGCGCGTGGCTGCAGGGGCGCAGCGAAGTCACCTACCGCAATCAGAAGCCGCTGCGCGTGCGCGGCAATCTGAATGCTTCAGCCGATCGTCTCGCCGTGGACGCGTTGAAGGCCGAGATCGATGGCGGCTCGGTGGAGGGACGCATTGCGTTTGCAAATCAGGCGACAGGCGGCGGATCGCGTTTCGACGCGGATCTGAAAGCAGATCGGCTCGACCTCGATGCCGCCGCGGCGTTGATCCGATCGCTCGGCGGACCGCAGGCGGAATGGCCGGATGCCGGTCAGTTGTCGCTGGACATCGGCCGGGCCATTTCGGCGGGGCAGGAGATGCGCCCGTTCGTGGCGCAGCTCGGCTATGGTCCGAAGACGATCTCGCTCGATCGCTTCAAGGTCGGGGAAGCCACTGGCCTGACGCTGGAAGGCAGCGGGTCCTTCGATCGGATCGATGCGACCGGCAGATTGGCATTGAACGCGACGTCCGCGTCGCTCGGCCAGATCAGCGGAATGATCGCGCCGTTGGCGCCGGCTGTCGCCGCGAGGCTCAACGCGATGACACCAGCGAAGGGGGCGGTGAGTGTCAAGCTCGCGCTCGATCTCGCCAGGGATCAGCAGCACGCCGACCGCGCCAGCGCGCGCGCTGTGCTGGACATCGACGCGCCTGACATCAAGGGCGTCACCACGATCACGGCGACGCCGGCCATCACGGCAATGCGCGGCATCGATCTCGACACGTTGTCGCGCAGCGAGCTCGTCGTTGACTCCAAACTATCAGGGCCGGGCAGGCAGTTGCTGGCATTGCTCGGACTCGATGGCGCGATCGTGGCAAGTGATGCACCGATCAGTTTCGACGGCTCGGCGGCAGGCATCTGGCGTGCGCCGTTGCGCGTGAAAGCCAAACTCTCCGGCACCGAGCTTGATGCCGACGTCCAGGGCAACGCGGAGCCATGGGGCGAGCAACCGAAGGGCGACATCGCGCTTGTGGTTCGCCGTGCCAATCTGGCGC
The DNA here is from genome assembly GCA_028290355.1 of Tardiphaga sp. GTDB lineage: Bacteria > Pseudomonadota > Alphaproteobacteria > Rhizobiales > Xanthobacteraceae > Tardiphaga. The sequence continues at coordinate 10,479 of JAQGKA010000603.1, forward strand.
CGCTGTTCGATCTCAAATCGTCCGATGCGCTCGCGCAAAACGTCAGCCTGTCGTCGCGTGTCACGCTGGGCGGCAACAAGCTCATCTTCGAAGACGTGGACAGCACGGTCGCCGGCTCGCGGATGCGCGGCCGCGTCGCGCTGACCTTGGGCGCCGAGAAGGCGATCGATGGTCAGGTCGGCATGGACACGATTGAACTTGCGCCGGCATTCGGTCTCGCGATCGGGACGCGCGGACACGATGCCACCGAACCGCTCGGGCGCGGATTGCTGCAGGGCTGGCGCGGACAGCTGGCGTTTCAGGCGTTGCGCGGGACGCTGCCAGGCGGCGGCGAGGTGCGTCCCGTCAGTGGCGTGGTCAAGAGCGACGGCCAGTCGCTGAGCATCGATGCCATCAAAGGCAATATCGGCGGCGGCGACTTCACGGCGGACATCGACACCAAACCGACGTTATCGGGCTTTGCCCTGAATGCTCACGTGCAACTGTCGAACGTCGACGGTGCGGCATTGCGCTATCGATCCCTGGCGATGCCTGCCGGCCGCGCCTCGCTGCGCATGACGCTCGCAAGTCAGGGCCGTAGCGCGTCGGCGCTGGAGGGTGCATTGGCCGGCAACGGATTGCTGACGATCGACTCCGCGCGCATCGCCGGCCTCGATCCCCGGGCCTTCGACGCTGCCATTCGCGCCAGCGACACCGGCCAGGCCACGGACGATGCGAAATTGCGGCAGATTGTCGAACCGGCCTTGTCTGTCGGCGCGCTGTCGGTGGCTTCGGCACAGATTCCCTTCACAATCAAAGATGGCCGCCTGCGCGTCGGCGCTACCACGCTCGATGCGGACGGGGCGCGCGCCATCGTCTCGGGAGGCTATGACATCGCCGCCGATCAAACGGACCTTCGCGCCAGCCTGACGGCGACCGCAACGGGATCGTCCAGTATCCGTCCTGAAATTCAGGTGTTCTCGGTTGGTTCGCCGGACCGACTCGATCGCACGGTTGATGTGGCCGCGCTGTCGTCGTGGCTGGCGGTGAGGGCGATTGATCGCGAAACCCGCAGACTCGACTCGCTTGAGCGCGGTGACGCGCCGCTTGCGGCGTTGCCTGCTGCCATTCCTCCGCTGGCCGCGCCTCCTGTCGAGGCGCCGCAGGAGCCGTCGGCGCTGCGGCCTTCAGGCGCGCCAATCCCGTTGGACGTTCCGGTTCCCGGCCGCGATCCGCGCCGGCTGCCACCGAAGCTGACCGCGCCGCGCCCGGTCATTGCGCCACCAATTCCTGCGCCGCCCGTTGTCAGCCAGCAAGTCGCGCCACTGCCGGCGCCGATCGAGATTCGGCCTGTTCCCGGCGCGGCACGCTCGCCGCGGCCACGTCCGGCGCCGCCGCTCGTGCTGACGCCGCCCGCCGCGACTTCAGCGCGACCGGCGTTTTAGGCATAGTTCAGAAAAACGCAGAGATATCGCGCCTGATACGACGAAGCCGGGCAGGCGTTCTCCGCACTTAGATCGTCGCGCTATGATCCGGCGCTCGCTGCTGTGGCACCGCGCGCGTTCGGAAGTAATCGAGCACGAAGAGACGGATCGCCGAGGACAGGTTGCCCTGCTGGCGATTCGTGTCGATTTCGCCGACGAGCTCCGAGAGTGTCATGTCCCGAAGATTCGAGATTTCCTTCATGCCGTTCCAGAAAGCCTCTTCGAGGCTTACACTGGTTTTGTGGCCGGCAACGACGATCGATCGTTTAACTACGGGCGATTTCATGATGCGTCCTCGCCATCGATGTGGTGCTGATCCAGCATATTGTTCGCACGGGATGTGCGCTGCTCTTCCAAGGTTCGTTCGGATTTGGTGCGGCCAAAGCGCGCCCGATTTTCCTCGGCCTGCTTTGCCGATTGATCTCGTGCGTTGCGCTTTTTAAATCGGTTCAGATTGATCAGGTCGCCCATGATCGCTCCTGTCTTCAAAAAAATGATGGAGCGAGAAACTTTTTACCCACCATCCAACAGTTGTGCGTGTCGTTGGTGAGTTTGGTTTCGATGTCCATTATAAAAATAATCTCCGGCATTTCATTCGAGCTCCGCGAAAATATAGTCCAGTGCGAAGCGCTACGCTGTCACCTTCTGCTCTATCACGGTAAAAAACACCGGCGATAGGTGATCGTTCTAAGCATTTAGCTGATATGACTTATAACTATTTCTGCTCGGGGTCATTCTCAACAAGCTGTGACCAACGTATTTGGAGTTAACCGGGATGTATCATTTTGGCCGGCTGCACGAGTCGGTCAAACTCAGTCGATGTAACAAACCCCAGTCGCACAGCCTCTTCTTTCAATGTCGTTCCGCTCGCATGTGCAATTTTGGCCACCTTCGCGGCATTATCATATCCGATTTTTGGCGCGAGCGCAGTGACTAGCATCAGCGATCGTTGCATTAAATCATTAATTCGCTTCTCGTCGGCGCGAATCCCATTCACACAGTTTTCCGTGAAGGATCGCGCAACGTCCGCGATCAATTGGATGGACTGCATCATGCAATGTGCCATCACCGGCTTGTACACGTTCAGTTCGAAATGACCTTGGCTGCCGGCAATCGTAATGGCCGTGTGGTTGCCGAATACCTGACAGCAGACCATTGTCATTGCTTCACATTGTGTCGGATTCACTTTCCCGGGCATGATTGACGAGCCCGGCTCGTTCTCCGGAAGTATCAATTCGCCGAGCCCTGAACGGGGACCCGAGCCGAGCAAGCGGATGTCGTTTGCAACCTTAAATAACCCTGTTGCGATGGAGTTTATCGCACCGTGCACGAACACGTAAGCATCGTTCGAAGCCAAGGCTTCGAACTTGTTAGGCGCGCTGGTGAACGGCAGTTTGGTGATAGCTGCCGCGTGCTTTGCAAACAGCTTTGCGAAGCGCGGCTTTGAATTAAGGCCGGTGCCGACAGCCGTGCCGCCCTGTGCCAGCGGATACAGATCTTTCACGGCGCTGCGCAAGCGAGCGATTCCGCTCTCGACCTGTGCGGCGTAGCCTGAGAATTCCTGGCCAAGAGTCAGCGGCGTTGCGTCTTGCGTGTGCGTACGGCCGATCTTCACGATCTTGGCGAATGCTTTCTCCTTTTTGCGCAATGCGGAAAGTAGTTCGCTCAAAGCGGGGATCATATCAGAAGTGATGCTTTGGGTTGCCGCGATGTGCATTGCGGTCGGAAACGAATCGTTCGACGACTGACTCATGTTGACGTGGTCGTTGGGATGCACCGGCTTCTTGCTGCCGCGCTCCCCGCCGAGCATTTCGTTGGCGCGATTGGCGATGACCTCGTTGAGGTTCATGTTGGTCTGCGTACCCGATCCGGTCTGCCACACCACCAGCGGAAAGTGATCGTCGAGCTTGCCGTCGATGACTTCCCGGGCGGCGCGGGCGATGGCGCGGGCTCGCTTCTGGTCGAGCAGGCCGAGTTCGAGATTGGTTTCCGCCGCAGCGAGCTTGACGATGCCCAGCGCACGAACGATCTGCATCGGCATGCGATCATGCCCGATGCGGAAATTTTGCCGGGACCGTTCGGTCTGCGCGCCCCAGTAGCGATCAGCGGCGACTTCGATCGGGCCGAAGCTGTCGGTCTCCGTGCGCGTGGCCTTGGCGGCGTTTGGAGAGGCAGGGGTCTTGGACGATTTTGCCATGGATCGGGTCCTTGCTATGCCGCGATCCATGACGGGTGCGGCGCATGCGTATGGAGCCGCTCGTCAGCGGCTCCATCACCTTACACGGTGGCGTTAGTTATTTCTTCCGGAAGCGGTCTAAACGGACGACCTCGGCGCCTTCGCTTGGCTTGGCCGGTTCGTCTTCGGAGGGCGCTGCCGCCGGAGCGGCGAGTGCCGAGGCCGCGGTTTCTGCCGACGTTGTCGCGCCGGCGGCCGCCTCTGCGGCAACCTCGGTCGGCTCGAACTGCAGGCCGAATTGCACCGACGGATCGAAGAAGCTCTTGATGGAATTGAACGGCACCACCAGGCGCTCGGGAATGCCGTTGAAGGAGAGGCCGACCTCGAAGCGGTCTTCGGTCACAACCAGATCCCAGAACTGATGCTGCAGAATCACCGTCATCTCTTCCGGATATTGCGCCAGCAGCCGTGGCGAGAGTTTTACGCCATCGGCGGTCGAGACGAAGGTGATGAAGAAATGGTGCTCGCCGGGAAGGCCGTGTTCGGCCGCGTCGATCAGCACGCGGCGCAGCACGCCGCGCAGCGCATCGCGCGCCAGGACGTCGTATCGGATATGATCGGTTGCCATCAGTCGGTCCCGTCGCGTTTCGAAAAAGCCAGATGCGGATCGGCGGCGATGCCGCGGCCCGACTCGCACCATATCTCCCATGCTACCCCGGCATAAGCCTGAGGTCAGCACGCCAAGCAAGCTGGTAGGCTCTATATATGGTGGAAATAGAGGGGATAAAGCCGCGCAGGGTTTTCAGGCTCAATTCCCCCCGGATGGAGGGTGGAAATCGATCAGCCGGGCCCCGCCACCGCTTTAAACCCAGGTGACGCCCCTGGATTCCTTAACCGCCGCGGCTTCGGCGGTGTGCTGGTCCGGGCCCGCGGCGCCATCGTCGGACAGCATCGCTGGATGACGCCCGAGGAGTTTAACGAGGTCGCGGGAATCGTTGGCGCGATGGTCGCAACGCTGTCGATAGGGCTGACGAGCGCGAGCGGCTCGATCCTCGCCCTGACCTCGGACCGGTCGTGGACGGCGTTCCTGGTGACGGCGGTTGCAGCCATTTTGGCGTTCGCCACGCGGCTCAACCCGCTATGGTTGTTGGTGGCGGGCGGCTGTTTTGGTTTCGCTGGCATTCTCTGAGGAAAATCGCTAGGCAAGCTTTGTCTGGGGGCTGCAAGCGGCTTTCCAAAAGACGTTGGGCTACAAGCTCGTTACAGGGGAACGTACCGATGAGTGATGCGCCGAGCCATGTGCCGGGAAAATCCATCATGCCAAGCTGGGTCAAGGGCCCGCAGGATTTTGTCGGCGGTCTCGCCTTAATGGCGATTGCGCTGTTTGCGCTGTGGGCGTCCAGTGACCTGCAGGGAATGCACGGTTTCTCGTTCGGCGCAGGAACCGCGCCGCGGATGTTCGGCGTGCTGTTGCTGGGACTGGGGGGCGCTGTTGCCGTGGTCGGGCTTCTGACCGAAGGCCCTCATCTGGCGATCTATGCGTGGCGCGGGCCGCTGTTCGTCACCCTGGCGATCGTGTCCTTTGCGGTCACGATCCGGCCGATGGGGCTGATCGTCTCGGCTTTCATCAGCTTCATGGTCTCCGCACTCGGCACGCCCGAAACCCGGTGGAAAGAAACCACCATTGTCGGCGTCTTGCTGACGGCGTTTTGCAGTTTTCTGTTTCCCTATGCGCTGGGGCTGCCGTTGCAGCTTCTCCCCGCATTCTTGATTCGTTGAGGCCGCGATCATGGATCTTTTTTCCAACCTAGCGCTCGGTTTCGGCGTCGCTTTCACCCCGATCAATCTTTTGCTCTGCTTGATCGGAGCTCTGGTCGGCACCCTGGTCGGCGTGCTGCCGGGCATCGGCACCATCGCCACCGTGGCCATGCTGCTGCCGATCACCTTCGGTCTGCCGCCGGTCGGCGCGCTGATCATGCTCGCCGGCATCTATTACGGTGCGCAGTACGGCGGCTCGACTACGTCGATCCTGGTCAACATTCCCGGCGAGGCGACGTCGGTCGTCACCACACTCGACGGTTTCCAGATGGCCAAGCAGGGCCGCGCCGGTCCGGCACTGGCCATCGCGGCGATCGGATCGTTCTTCGCGGGTTGCGTCGCGACGGTTCTGATCGCGGTGCTCGGCGCGCCTTTGACCAAGCTCGCGCTCGCCTTCGGACCTGCCGAATACTTCTCGCTGATGACCCTCGGCCTGATCTTCGCGGTGGTGCTGGCCAAGGGCTCGGTGCTGAAGGCGATCGCGATGATCGTGTTCGGGCTGCTGCTGTCGATGGTCGGCTCCGACATCGAGACCGGCGCCTCGCGCATGGCCTTCAACATCCCCGAACTGGCCGATGGTCTCGGCTTCGCCACGGTGGCGATGGGCGTGTTCGGTTTTGCGGAAATCATCCGCAACCTCGATGCGGGTGCGGAGATGGACCGCGAACTGGTGCAGCAGAAGATCACCGGCCTGATGCCGACCAAGAAGGATATGAAAGAGTCGTTTCCCGCCATCATTCGCGGCACGATCCTGGGATCCATTCTCGGCATTCTGCCGGGCGGCGGCGC
>JAQGKA010000101.1 GCA_028290355.1 Tardiphaga sp.
ACTGGAGGTACTCAAGGTATAGGCCTCGCCACGGCAAAACTCTTCGCCAGTGAGGGCGCCTATGTTTTTATTACTGGCCGTCGCCAGAACGAACTTGAAAAAGCCGTAGCGTCGATCGGCAGCAACGTCACGGGCGTTCAAGGCGACGTCGCGAATTTGGCCGATCTTGATCGTCTCTACGAGAGTGTCAAAGCGAAAGGCCGAATTGATGTCCTCTTCGCCAATGTCGGACTGGGCGGATTTGTTCCTTTGGGAAGCATCACCGAGGAGTACTACGACAAGACCTTCGACACCAACGTCAAGGGGCTGCTCTTCACAGTCCAGAAGGCGCTCCCGTTTCTGAACGACGGCGCTTCCATCATTCTGACCGGTTCAGCCGCGGCCGCCAAAGGCACCCCCAGCTTCGGCGTCTATGCCGCGAGCAAAGCGGCTATCCGCTCCTTCGTGCGAACCTGGACCGCGGAACTGAAAGACCGGCGCATCCGCTCAAACGTTCTTAGCCCCGGACCCGTCGTTACGCCGCAGGTGGCGCTTCAGCCGCCTGAAGCCATCGCGCGCATCGTGTCCACCGTTCCCATGGGCCGCATGGCCGAGCCCGAAGAGATCGCCAAGGTCGCGCTTTTTCTGGGCTCGGATGACTCCAGCTTCGTCACGGGGATCGAACTGTTCGCCGATGGCGGCAGAGCGCAAGTCTGACTTGCGACCGACTGCAGACACATACAGGAATTAGCAATATGCCCGCACCGTACACTGGCGGATGCCAATGCGACTCGGTGAGTTACGTTGTGACGGCAGAACCGATACGCGTATCGGCCTGTCACTGCAAAGAATGCCAACGCCAATCCGGCAGCGCGTTCGCCATGTCCATGCTGGTGAAGAAAGACAGCCTGACAGTAACCGGCCTGACAAAGCAATTTACGCGCATCGCCGACAGCGGCAACGAGGTGACGTGTGTGTTCTGCCCCGAGTGTGGCGTCCGCATCTATCATGCTCTGCGGTCCGCGCCGGACATCCTCGCCCTCAAGCCCGGTACCCTCGCTGACACGAACTGGCTCCGACCTGACTCCTTCATCTGGATGAAGAGTGCGCAGGGTTGGGTCCCGGTACCCAACGGCGTCAAAGCGCTTGAGGGTCAAACTTAGGGAGATGGACTATGCCCAAAGGGTATTTCTTTGTTGAAGTCGAGATCGCTGATCCGGCGGCCTATGAGGCTTACCGCACGACGGTCCCGGATATCATCGCAGCTCATGGAGGCCGAATCCTCGTGCGCGGCGGAGACCCGCAACCGTTGGATGGCGTCATCTCGCACCGCCGCCGGGTTATTGTCGAATTCGATAGCCCTCAGGCCGTGAAGACATTCTATTACTCTGACGCATACCAGGCGGTGCGGCCGATCCGGCTAAAAGCCAGCAATGGGTTCGTGTGCCTCCTGACCGGAATGCAACAGGTCCTCCGCGTTTCCGAACAGCGTGTCCAAACGCCGTCGCAACCGGCTCTGCGCACATCACCGTTCGAATTCGTGCCGAATACCACACCCTCAACCCGACTTAACGGAGGCATCATGTCCCGCACGATCCAATTCGCACAGGCCGGAGGGCCGGAAGTCCTCGAATTCATCGAAATGGAAGTCCCCACTCCTGGCCCCCGCGAAGTTCGTATCAAGGTCAAGGCAATCGGCATCAGCCGTGCCGATTCAATGTGGCGCAATGATAGATATACGGAGCCGGTAAAATTCCCGGCAGGTCTCGGATATGAGGCTGCCGGTATTGTCGATGCCGTGGGTAAGGATGTTACTGGCCTTGCCGCAGGTGACGCAGTCAGTACGATTCCAGCCTTCTCGCTGAACAAATACTTTAGCTACGGCGAGGTAGTTCTCGCGCCCGACCATGCCGTCGTGAAGCATCCGGAATCGCTTTCATTCGTCGAAGCGGCGTCGGTTTGGATGATGTTCATAACAGCCTACGGCGCGCTCGTCTTCGACGCTCAAGTGAAGGCGGGTGACTTCGTCATCATTCCCGCAGCTTCCAGCAGCGTCGGCCTGGCGGCAATTCAAATTGCCAACCATGCCGGCGCGACCCCCATCGCGTTGACGCGCACCTCGGACAAGAAAAAGCGGCTGCAGGAGGCCGGTGCAGCGCATGTCATCGCTACCCAGGAGCAAGACATGGTCGCCGAGGTGATGCATATCACGAACGGCAATGGCGCACGCGTCGCCTTCGATCCCGTAGGCGGCGCCGACTTTCCCAAGCTGATCGCCGCGCTGACCAATCAGGGCATCGCCTACATCTACGGCGCCCTGAGCGAAGATGACACTCCGATACCGGTGCTGGAGATGATCCGCAAGATGCCAACGGTCAAGGGGTACAGCATCCGGTTGGTCACGGGCGACGAGGCACGCCGAAAGGTCGCGGTGGAGTACGTCACGAGGGGCCTTGCGCGCGGCGCTCTCAAGCCGGTCATCGATCGTATATTCAAGTTCGACGACATGGTGGAAGTGCACCGCTATCTGGAGAACAGCGGCCAATTCGGCAAGATCGTCGTTACCCTCTGAGCTGATGTTAATTCCCATGCGACGCTGGGAGGAGCGCTTCAACCACTACCTCAAGCAACGCAGCCTCTTGCGATCGTCCTTACAGGAGTAAACAACATGCCCGCACCCTACACTGGCGGATGCCAATGCGGCTCGCTTCGCTCACTTGCCGGCGCGTGCAACGTATCTGCAACACGGGACCTCTAACTTATTGACATTGTTAGCAGGAAGACGGTTTCCTAAACCGTAGGTCGCATGTTCGAGTCATGCCGGGATCGCCAACGCGCCTTTTTCCGAATCGGTATCAATCGCAGGCAAGGGATGCGTGACATCGCCTCAGGCAATGTCCCGTCCCAGCCATTCGATGTGCCGCGCCACCGACACCTGCATCGCCTGCTTGGCATCCTGCGGAATCACCGCGTTCCAGAACGCGCCGTAGATCGCCTCATATTGAAACGGCATGACGCGGTCGGCGATGGTCTGGACAGCGCTGGCGCCGAGTGGAATGAAATTCGGATAGGAACGCATGAAGCCGAGATGCTTGCGGTCGGCGACGACCTGCAGCAGGTCGCCGGACAACAGCGCGCCACGGCCGTCGCAGCCTTGCGCCCAGTGCAGAATGGTGCCGCCATCGTAATGGCCGCCGGTGCGCAGCAGCGTCAGTCCCGGCGCGATCTCCTTGGTCTCGCCGGTCCATAGTTCGAGACAGGGATCGGTCCGCATGATCCATTCCTGGTCCGCCGCGTGCAGATAGACCGGAATGCCGCCGAAAGCCCGGCTCCATTCCACCATGGTGGTGTAGTAGTGCGGATGCGAGATCGCGATCGCTTGCAGGCCGCCGATGCCCTTGATCATCTCGACCATCACGTCGCTGACGAGGCTCACGCAGTCCCACAGCACGTTGCCTCCGCCGGTCGGTATCAGCAGCGCGCGCTGATTGATGCCGAAGGCCGGCGCGATGCCGATGCCGACCAGGCCGGCTTCGTCGCGGAAGGTCGGCATGTGGCTTCGTTCAAGCCGCTTCAGCGTGGTCCAGGCCTGGCCGCCCGGCGGCACGTACTGCCGTTCCTCATCGCAGATAATGCAGGCGGCCGGCGGCGTCGATGTCGGCGCATATTGCGTGCCGCAGGTGATGCAGATGTATGCGTCCATGACCATTGCCTCTGTTATGCCAGTTCCCGTGGCGCATCCTCGGGAGCGAGCAACGCGACCTCGCAGGCGTTGTAAGTATAGAGCCAGTCGGGATCGGCGCGAGCCGCGCAGCCAGGTATTGGCTTCGGAAATCCGCTGCACCTTGTTGGTGCGCGGCATCCGGTTGGCGTCATACCATCGGAAAGGCTCTGTAGGATCTTCAAGGCGAAGATTCTAGGCGGAACCGCGAAGAGCCTGCTAGATCTCTGAAATACAAAAGGGCTTTCATACAGGGAGGATGGCATGACGGGTGCCATTGGTTTCATCGGCCTCGGCGTCATGGGCGAGCCGATCTGTCGCAATCTCGCGCGCAAGAGCGGGTCAAAGGTGTTCGGTTTCGACCGCGCCGACGCGCCGCTCGAGCGCCTCGCCGAGTCCGGCGTGATTCGCGCAACGGCGCTGGCCGATCTCGCCAGCCAATGCGACGTGATCTTCCTGGCGCTGCCGAGCGGCAAGCATGTCGAAGCGGTCTGCGATGGGCCCGATGGCCTGCTCGCCCATGCGCAGGCGCGTCATACCATCGTCGATCTCGGCACTTCGGCCGTGGAGCCGACCCGCGCTTTGGCGAAGCGTTTTGCTGCCAAAGGAGCGGGCTATGCCGATGCACCGATCGCGCGGACCCGGCAGGCCGCGGAGGAGGGTACGCTCAGCGTCATGGTTGGCGCCGATGACGCGACCTTCGCGAGACTGAAACCGCTGATCGCAACCTTTGCCACCGACATCACCCATTGCGGCGCGGTCGGTGCCGGGCAGGTAGTGAAGATCCTCAACAACATGGTGCTGATGCAGACTGTGGTGGCGCTGGCCGAAGCGCTGGAGACGGCGAAGCGCGCCGGCCTCGACGGACAACTGCTGTTCGAAACCCTGGCTAAGGGATCGGCCGATAGCTTTGCCCTGCGCAATCACGGCATGAAGGCGATGCTGCCGGATGCGTTTCCGGAGCGCGCCTTCTCCACGCAATATGCCCGCAAGGACATCAGCTACGCGCTCGATCTGGCGAAGACCGTCGGTATCAAGCTGGAAGGCGCGGAGCTGGCGGACAGGCTGCTCGGTGAAGCCACCGACGCCGGCTTCGGCGATCTCTACTGGCCGGTGCTGGCGCGCATCATCAAGGCGTCGCACGCGGACATAAAACCGGACGCCGGATAAAAGAGACCAGCGCCGCGCGACGAGATTGATCTCGACGCAGGCATCTTGGCTCCAGTGCTGATCAGCCGGTCTTTGCGGCATCGGTCATGTCGATAGGCTCGCCGCGTTCGGTCAGCGATTTGACCAGCGACGCCTTCACGCCCGAGACGTGTTCGCGCATCAGGATTTCCGCGCGCCAGGGCTCGCGCGCCATGATCGCCTCGTAGATGCGGTGATGGTCGTCGTGGCGGCGGCGGACGTCGCGGTGCTCGAAGGCGACGATGTTGCGGCTCGACGACATCGGTACATGGTGGCAGATGCGGATCATCTCGGCGAGCATGCGGTTGCGCGCCGCGCTCAGCAGGGTGTCGTGGAAATCACCATTGATGCGGCGATAGCGGATGAGGTCGCCGGGCTCGAACGAGCCGCGCTCCAGCAGTCTGTCGCCGGCGATCAGGCTCTGCTCGACGATGGCGCGTTCCTCGGCGTTGAGCCCGCGCTCGGCGGCAAAGCGCGCGGCGACGCCTTCCAGCGAGGCGCGAATCTCATAGGCATCGACGATGGCATCGAGCGGGAATTCGCGCACGGTGAAACCGCGGTTCGGCGCGTAATCGAGCAGGCCTTCGCCAGCCAGCGCCTGCAGCGCGGCGCGCACCGGGGTCCGCGACACCGCCAGGGTCTTGCTGATGCGGACTTCGTTGATCCGCTCGCCGGCGCTGACCGAGCCATCCAGGATGGCGTCGCGGATCTGGTCCATCACCGACAGCGACCGGTTGCCGGCGCGCAGCAGCGCGGTCGGTTCGAACGGGATGGCCTCCGGCTGATCGGTCATTGCAGGGCTCGTGATCCAATAAAGTGAATACACTTAAGAAGGAAGCTGGTTCAGCTCAGTTCTCATCATACAGGAATATGCGATATTTGCTGCATAAATATCGCGCATATAAATGAGGCATGGCGCGGAAATGATATGCAGCGGGAAAAGTGTATGTAATTTCCATTGACTCGGGGTGTCACTTGGCAAAGATGAAATCACCCGGACAATGGTGAAGGTGGCGCGCGTCCTCATGGCAACAGTGAATCCCATCAGCGAAAGCGCCATCGAGGAAATTACCGCCGATCGCGGGCCGCATTACGAGCCGTTCGGCTGGCACCACTGGCCGGAACATCCCTGGCTGGCCTACCAGTTCCGCCGTGGCCTCGGCGAAAGCCAGGAAGGCGGCGGCAGCGTCAGCGAGATCATGCTGGCAGGGTCGCGGATGATCCCCGGCGATCTCGAGAGCTGGCACGCCGAATGGATGGTGATTGCCGACCGCAACTGGCAGCGCGGCCTCGCCGAGGAGAAGCACGGCCACATCCGCACTGCGATGAACTGCTTTCTGCGCGCCGCGGACTATTACCGCCAGGCCGAATTCCATCTTGAGCCGGATGATGCCCGACGGCTGCCGACCTTCGAGAAGATGGAGGCCTGCTCGCACAAATTCATCTCCTACCTCAATCCGCCCGGCGAAGTCGTCGAGATTCCCTACGAGCCGGGCAAGCCGATCTGCGGATATTTCATTCGCGCACCGTTCCCCGGTGACAAGATGCCGGTGCTGATCTGCATGGGCGGTCTCGATTCCATCAAGGACGAGATGTGGTTCATGCAGGCCCATGGCTGCCTGCAGCGCGGCATTTCGGTGCTGATGATCGACGGACCCGGGCAGGGTGGCACGTTGCGTCGTCATGGCGCGGTCACCCGCGCCGACAGCGAAGTGCCGATCGGCAAGTGCATCGACTGGCTGGAAAAGCGTTCTGACGTCGACACGTCGCGGATCGCGGTGTGCGGCTCCAGCATGGGCGGCTATTACGCGGCGCGCGCGGCCTGCTACGAGCCGCGGCTGGCGGCGGCGATTTCGCACGGCGCGGTGTGGTCGGTGCACGACATGTGGGGCACCAAGGGCGACGATTTCGGCCTCGCGATGCACATCCGCTGGGTGTTCGGCGCCAAGACCATGAAGGAAGCCCACGAGCTGATGAAGCCGTTCACGCTGAAGGGCCATCTCGAACACATGAAGTGCCCCTATCTGGTGCTGCATGGCGGCCACGACGTGCTCACCGTCACCGCGGCGCGCTCGACCTACGACCACGCCATCGCCCACGGCGTCGATGCGACTTTGCGGGTGCTGGAGCCCGACGAAACCGGCGCCGAGCATTGCCAGCACGACAATCCCACCATCGGCCAGGAAGTGCTGGCCGACTGGCTCGCCGACAAGTTCAAGATCGACCAGCGTGCACTGCTGAAAACCTCGTGGAGCCCGCTGCTATGAAGCAACAGATGAATCTTGGCGTCGATCACATCAAGGCTGCCGTCGTCGCGATCGATCTGCATCGCGGCCATCTCGACATGAGCGTCGCGACCATGCCGACCACGCCCGATGTGGCAACCCGCATCATTGCCGCCAACAAGCGGCTGTTCGACTGGTGTCGCAGCGTCGGCATTCCCGTGATCCATCAGGTGACGTCGTATCGCGATGCCGAGGAAATCCGCGCCAATCCGTTCTGGCGTACCCGCGCCGAGGATCCAAAGGCGACCCGCAAGAACGTGATGCGCCACAACATCATCGCCGGGCCCGGCTGCACCGTGATGCCCGATCTGCTCGCCCCCCGGGACTTCATCGTCAACACCAAGAAGCGCTACGACTGCTTCCTCGGCACCGACCTCGATTTCCTGCTGCGCTCGCACGGCATCAACACGCTATTGATCACCGGCGTGAACACCAATTCCTGCGTGCTGGCGACGACGACGGCCGCGAATGTGCGCGACTACTCAGTGATCGTGGTCGAAGACTGCGTCGACAGCATGGACGGGCCGGAGCTGCATGCAGCGGGCCTTGCCTGCATCAAAACGGCGTTCGGCTTCGTGATGGATACCGATGCGGTGATGAAGCTCGACGGGCTTGCGCCCGGTCAGAGCAGCGCCGCATGACGACTTTTATGATCAACAACCCGAAGAGCACCCTGCCATGACCGGCCCCATGATTCCGCGCGACCGCTGCGACTATTCCGCCATCGTCGATCGCCCGGCGATGAAGCTGCCGAATGGCGCCCGCATCGTGATCTGGACCATCGTCAATCTCGAAGTCTGGGACATCGCCAAACCGATGGCGCGGCAGGTGCTTCCGGCGCCGACCGGCATTCCGCTGCTGCCCGACGTGCCGAACTGGGGCTGGCATGAATACGGCATGCGCGTCGGCGTCTGGCGGTTCTTCGATCTCTACAAGAAGCTCGGCATTAAGCCAACGCTCTCCATCAACGCCCGCGTCTGCGAGGACTATCCGCGCGTCGCGCAGCAGGCCAAGGACGCCGGCTGGGAATTCATGGGCCACGCCTATGAGCAGGGTCCGATCCACAAGGAGTCGGACCAGCAGGCGATGATCAATCGCTCCATGGACGTGATCGAGAAGTTCACCGGCAAGCGCCCGGTGGGCTGGCTCGGGCCCGGCCTGACGCAGACGCTGGAAACCCCGGAATATCTCGCCGAAGCTGGCGTCAAATATATCGGCGACTGGGTCTATGACGACGAGCCGACCACGATCCGCACCGCCAAGGGTCCGCTGGTGACGCTGCCCTATACGGTCGAGCTCAACGACATCCCGATGATGATGGTGCAGCACCACGAGAGCGATCACTTCCTCAAGCGGGCGATCGACAGTTTCGATCGGCTGTATCAGGAAAGCGCCGAGCGCCCGAAGATCCTGTCGCTGGCGATCCACCCCTACATCTCGGGCCAGCCGTTCCGGATCAAATATCTCGAACAACTCTACGACTACCTCAACACATTCGAAGGCGTGGTGCACTGGAACGGCGAGCAGATCCTCGACTGGTACGATGGCCAGAAGGCCGAGATGGAATCCAGGGCGTGAACGTGACATCGCAGCAGATGCTCCCCGCTATTCCCGTCACTGGTGTTCCGGTGGTCGGCGGCGGCTTCTTTCCGGTTCGCCGCGTCTATTGCGTCGGCAGGAACTACCTCGACCATATCCGCGAGATGAAGGAAGCCGACGAGCGCGATCCGCCGTTCTTCTTCCAGAAGCCACGCGATTCCGTGGTGCCTGACGGCTCCCGCGTGCCGTACCCGCCCTTCACCGATGATTTCCAGTTCGAAGTCGAACTGGTGATCGCCATTGGCCGCGCCGGCAGGGATATTCCGGTTGCTGAAGCGCTCGATCATATCTGGGGCTATGCCGTTGGCATCGACCTGACCCGCCGGGATCGCCAGCGCGACGCCCGCGATATGCGCCTGCCCTGGGAAGTCGGCAAGAGTTTCGATGCCTCCGCGCCCTGCGGCGCTATCGCACCGGCGCGCGATGCCCGGCATTTCAGCGGCTGCATGATCACGCTGTCGGTCAACGGCATCGAAAAGCAGCGTGGCGACATCGGCCAGATGATCTGGAGCGTGCCCGAGATCGTGACGCAGCTGTCGAAGCAGATGACGCTGCAGCCCGGCGACCTGATCTACACCGGAACGCCCGCCGGCGTCGGGCCGGTGCTGCCCGGTGACGTCATCGACGCCCGCATCGAAGGCCTGCCGTCGCTCGGCATCACCATCACGCCACCGGAGGCCTAAGCATGCTGCCCACCGAACGCATCAGCTACTCGCCGATCTCGACGCGCCCTCCGCTGAAGCTGCCCAACGGCAAGCGCATGGCGGTGTGGGTGATCGTCAATATCGAGGAGTGGGACATCAAGCAGACCATGCCGCGCACCGTGTTGACGCCGCCCGCCGGCGGCTCGCCGATGCCGGACATTCCGAACTGGGCCTGGCACGAATACGGCAACCGCGTCGGCTTCTGGCGGCTGCTGAAAGTATTCGACGACTACAAGATCCCCGGCGTGCTGGCGATCAACGGCTCGGCACTCGCGGCCTATCCGCCGATCGTCGAAGCGGCGAAAGCGCGCAACTGGGAATTCATGGGCCACGGCTTCACCCAGCGCAACATGCAGAAGGTCGACAACGAGCGCGAGGATATCCGCAAGACCGCCGACGTCATCGAAGCCGCCACCGGCAAGCGTCCGCGCGGCTGGCTCGGGCCCGGCCTCACCGAGACCTGGGAAACCCCGGACCTCTTGAAGCAGGAAGGCTACGACTACGTCGCCGACTGGGTGCTGGACGACCAGCCGGTGTGGCTGAAGACGACGACCACGCCGATCGTCAACGTGCCCTACACCCAGGAATGCAACGACGTGGCGATGATGCTGATCCAGCATCACAAGGCTACGGAATATTACGACCGCGCCATCGATCAGTTCGATCAGATTTACGAGGATTCCGCCGACTCCGCCCGGATCATGGCACTGGTTGTGCATCCCTACATCATGGGCGCGCCGCATCGCCTCAAGCATTTCCGCCGTATCTTCGAGACCATCCAGAAGAAGTCGGACGTGGCATTCATGACCGGCGAACAGATTCTCGACTGGTACCTTTCGGTCGGGCCGAAGGCGCCGTAGGCAAAGAGCAGCAAGCATCAGGGAATGAGCCTTTTTCAACTCCTCAACGGACTGACCTTCGCCGCACTGCTGTTCGTGGTGGCGAGCGGCTTTACGCTGATCTTCGGGTTGTTGCGCATCGTCAATCTCGCCCATGGCGCGCTGTATCTGTTCGGCGGCTATATCGGCTACACCGTCGCCACCAAAACCGGCAGCTTCGTGCTTGGCGGCATCGGCGCCATGGCGGCCATCGCCGCGATCGGTTTCGTGCTCGATCAGGGCCTGCTGCGCTTCGTGCGCGGCAACGAACTCCGTCAGGTGCTGTTGACGCTCGGCGTCGCGTTCTTCCTCAACGATCTCGCTCTGGTGATCTGGGGCGGCGACAGTTTTACGGTGCCGATCCCGCAGCTGCTGCGCGGCGGCATGAAGGTGTTCGGCACCTTCTATCCGACCTATCGTTTGTTCGTGCTGGTCACCGGCATCGTGGTGTTCGCGGCACTCTGGCTGCTGCTCAATCATACGCGGCTTGGCGCGCTGATCCGCGCCGGCGTCGATGACGCCGAGATGGTGGAAGCCTCCGGCGTCAATATCCGACGCGTCTTCCTCGTCACCTTCCTGCTCGGCTCGGCGCTGGCCGGATTGGGCGGCCTGATGGGCGGCGCGTTCCTCTCGCTCTATCCCTCCGCAGATGCGGAAATTCTCGTCTTCAGCCTTGCCGTCGTCATCATTGGCGGCCGCGGCAGCCTGGTCGGCGTCGGCGTCGGCAGCCTGCTGGTCGGGCTGCTCAATACGCTCGGCCAGGTGATGTTTCCCGAGCTGGCCTATTTCGTGATCTTCGGCCCGATGGCGGTGCTCCTGGCATTCCGTCCGCTCGGCCTGTTCGGACGTGCCACATGACGATGCCGCTCACGCCCAAACCTTCGCGCCTCGCCGGCATGACCGGCCGCGCTGCGCTCATTGCCGGCCTCGTCGTGATCGCCGCGGCAGGCCTGCCGCTGGTGCTGTCGAACTACCAGGTCGGCCTCGCCACCGAAGTACTGATCTTCGGCATCCTCGCGATGTCGATCGATATTCTTGCCGGCTTTGCCGGGCGTACCTCGCTCGGCCACGGCGCCATCTTCGGCGCCTCTACTTACGTCGTCGTCTACGCCACCGCGCAGGCCGGCTTGTCGCCGGTTGCTGCCTTCGCGCTCGGCGTACTCGCGGCGACCATCGTCGCCTCGATCTTCGCGCTGCTCGCGGTGCGCACCTCCGGCGTCTACTTCCTGCTGCTGACTTTGGCGCTGGGCATGATCGTGTGGGGCGTCTGCCTGCGCTGGACCCAGGTGACCGGCGGCGAGAACGGCATGCGCGGCGATGTCCGCCCCACCATGCTGCTGAACCAGAGCGCCTTCTACTGGGCGGTGCTCGCCGGTGCTGCCATCGTCGCCTTTGCCATGTGGCGTTTCGTGCGCTCGCCGTTCGGGCTCACGCTGCGCGGCATCCGCGACAGCGAGAGCCGGATGCGCAGCCTTGGCTATAACGTGCCGCTGCATCTGTTCATCGGCTTCACTGTGTCCGGCTTCTTCGCCGGCGTCGCGGGCGCGCTCTATGCGATGTTCAACAATTTCGTCAGCCCGTCGACGGTGGCGCTCGCGCAATCGGTCGAGGGCGTGCTGATGATGATCGCCGGCGGCGTTGGCACCTTGTTCGGCGCCTTCGTCGGTGCCGCCGCGATCATCGCGCTGGAGAA
>JAQGKA010000113.1 GCA_028290355.1 Tardiphaga sp.
GCGGTGCGGCCGCCGCAGGTGCGCCGCGAGAAGCCGCGGGTGTCGGCGTTCATCTCCGCCGACCTGCCAAAAATCCTCGCGCTCGATCCGGATCTGGTGCTGTGCTTTTCCGATCTGCAGGCCGACATCGCCGCGGCATTGGTGCGAGCCAGCATTGCAGTCCATGTCTTCAACCACCGCGATATCGCCGGCATTCTGGCGATGATCCGCATGCTTGGTGCGATGGTGGGCGCCACCGCCCGCGCAGAACAACTTGCTTCGCATTGCGAACAGCGGCTTGCCGACGTCGCAGCTGCAGCGCGGCTGCATCCGGTAAAGCCGCGCGTCTATTTCGAGGAATGGGACGAGCCGCTGATCACCGGGATCGGCTGGGTGTCCGAACTGATCGAGATCGCCGGCGGCGAAGACGTGTTTCCGAAGTTGCGGTTTCAGAAGGCCGCAAAGAATCGCATCGTTACGCAGGAGGATGTTCGCGCGACGGCGCCGGACGTGATCCTGGCGTCGTGGTGCGGCAAGAAGGTCGTGCCAGACAAAATCCGGCAGCGGCCAGGATGGTCTGACATTCCCGCCGTGCGCGACAACCGCATCGTCGAAATTAAATCACCTCTGATCCTGCAGCCGGGACCTGCGGCATTGACCGACGGCCTCGACGCGATCGTTGCGGCACTGTGGCCGGCGCCGGCCACACAAACACCGTCGTCATCCTGAGGCGCTCGCCGACTTCGGCGAGCCTCGAAGGATGCGGCCACGAGCGCCGGTGCTTGCGGCGCATCCTTCGAGACGCCGCGCGAGAGCGCGGCTCCTCAGGATGACGTGAGCGTGTGGTAGAGCGCCGAAGAACTACACCTTCTCCACGCCGCACCATTCCGCGATGAACAGCGCGGTGGCCTTGGTGGATTTGCGCAACGACTCCAGGTCGACATATTCGTTGAAGCCATGCATCGCCTGGCCATCGGCGCCGAAGCACAGGCTGGGGATGTTGTAGTTCAATCCATAGAACCGCGTGTCGGTAAGCGCAGTGAAGACGAGGTCCGGCGTCGCGCCGCCATAGACTGCGTCATAGGCCTTGCCGAAGGCGGCTTCCGGCGCAGCGGAATCCTTCAGCTCGTAGCCTTCCGACAGGAAGCCCGACCATTCCACCACAGGCGGATTGTTGGACAGGAAGCGATGGTCGCGCGCGGCCTTGTTGATGCACGCCAGAATCTCGGCCTGCGCATCGGCCACCGACCAGCCCGGCAGGATCGAGATCCGGCAATCGACGTCGCACCACGCCGGCACGCTGGAGGCCCAGTCGCCGCCCTTGATGATACCGGGGTTGAAATTGATCGGATGGTTCACCGCCTTGAAATGCGGATCGGACGCCGCGCGCTTGTTCCACTCGATCTCGAGTTGCTCGACTGCCTGGATCAGATGATACGCCGCCTTGATGGCGTTGGCGCCGATGCCCGCCTCGAACACATGCGCGGGGAAGCCGCGCACCTTCATGCGAAACCACAGCACACCGACCTGCGAGCGCACCATCTTGCCGGAGGTCGGTTCGGGGATGAAGCAGGCATCGGCGCGGTAGCCGCGCTGCAAGGTCGAGAGCGCGCCGACGCCGGTGGACTCTTCCTCGATCACCGACTGGAAGTGAACCCGCGCGGTCGGCTTCAGCCCGGCCGCCTTGATCGCGTCGAGCGCATAGAGCGCACCGATGGTGCCCGACTTCATGTCGCAGGCGCCGCGGCCATACATCTTGCCGTCCTTGATGACAGGCGAAAACGGCGGGTTGTCCCACATGTCGAGCGGGCCGGTCGGCACCACGTCGCAGTGGCCCTGCAGGATCAGCGATTTGCCCGTATTGGTGGCCGGCCGATAGGTGCCGACCACGGTGCGCGCACGCGAGAAATCATGCTCGATCGGGCCGAAGCCGCGCAGGTCCTTGAGATCTTCGAGGTCGATGTTCCAGTCATCGACCTCGTAGCTGCGCTGACGCAAGAGATCGCCGATCATGTCCTGGCACGGGCCTTCGGCGCCGCGGGTCGAGGGGATCGCGACGAAGTCCCGGGTCGTGGCGAGTTGCGCGTCGAAGCCGGCATCGACGGCGTCCAGGATCTTGCGGTGCGTATCGGCGGCAGTCATTCGGCAGCTCCCGTTGGGAATTTTGGATCAAGAGAGCCGGCACCCTAGCCCGATCTCAGCTGCCGGGGTATTGCAGAAAATAGGCATCTGCCAGCGCGTCTTCGAGCAGGCGGCCTTCCGAATAACCGTGCAACGATGCCGGCCGTTCGACGCCGTCGCGCAGACGCGGACACGGCTCCGGCGCACCGAGCACGGTGCGGACCGGAATCCGTTCGGCATAGATCGGCAATTCATAATCCTCGTCATCGTCGGCGACGCCTTTCGATCGAATCTTGGCGGACGCCTCCTCGATCTCCATAGCGATGACCGAGGTCGCCTTGATCTCCTGCGTCGTGCTTTGCCGCAGGCTGGCGGTTCGATCGGGGAAGAACCTGTCGACCATCGCCACCAAAGCCCGTTCCTTCTCGTCCGGATCGGTGACGAGGTAGGCGGACCCGAATGCCATCACGGCGCGGTAGTCCGCCGAATGGTTGAACCCGCAGCGCGCCAGCACCAGGCTGTCGAGATGCGCCACCGTGAGGCAGACCCTCTGATCGGCGGACTGGTTCTTCAGCATCCGGCTGGCGCTGCTGCCATGCCAGTAGAGAGTCTTGCCCTCGCGCCAGAAAAACGTCGGGGTGCAATAGGGCTGACCGTCGATGACGTAGGACACGTGACACAGCATCGAGGCGTCCAGCAACTTGTGAACGGTGGCATGGTCGTAGAAGCCGCGATCGTGGCGGCGCTTCACCCGGTTTCGTGACGACAGCGGATACGACGTGGTTGGTTCGACGGTGGTCACAGCATTTCCTCGCAGGATGAGAGACGGTCGAAACAGTTGTATCGGCGATTTTGGTCTGCGATAGTGCCAATTCAATGCGAAAAATTCCGACCAATTCTTCCCCGTCGCTGCACAAGGACGAGCTGCCGCTCGACCTGCTCGGTCCGCACGTCACGCAGGGCGCCTCCTCGCAGGAGCGGCTTTATCAGGCGCTCTGCCACGCCATCGTCGGCGGCATCGCCAAACCCGGCGAAGCATTGCCGCCGTCGCGCACCCTGGCGAAACAGACCGGCTTCCGTCGCAACGCCATCACCGATGCCTATGAGCGGCTGATCGCGGATGGCTTTGCCGTGGCCCGCGTCGGATCCGGCACCTTTGTCGCCGCGCGCATTCCAGCGAAGGTGCATGACAAGCCGAAAGCCAGAACCGTCATCGAACAGCCGCCGCACGGCGCGCTGGCGCTCGGCTGCACGCATATCGACAGCCAGGCACTGCGGCGCTTCAGGGCCTTTGCCGGACGGCGGCTGCGCGCCTTCGGTAGCGAACATCTGCACTATGGCGATCCCCGCGGCAGCCGCGAGTTGCGCGCAGCGATTGCCGACCATCTGCTGTCGGCGCGCGGGCTGCGCTGCGGTCCCGACCAGATCATGCTGACGTCGGGCACGCAGCACGGATTGCGGATCGTGCTCAGTGCCATCCTCAAGGCTGGCGATCAGATCTGGTGCGAGGATCCCGGCTATCCCACGGCGCGCAAAGCGATCGAGCATTGCGGCGCTCGCCCGGTCTCGGTGCCGGTCGATGCGTTTGGCCTGCGCGTGGCGAGGGGCCGGGCCGCGGCGCCGCGCGCACGCGCGGCCTATGTGACACCGTCGCATCAGTTTCCGCTGGGCGTGCAGATGTCGATGCCGCGCCGGCTGGAGTTGCTCGATTGGGCAAAGGAGGCCGATGCCTGGGTGTTCGAGGACGATTACGACAGCGAGTTCAGATATGACGGCGCGCCGCTGCTGTCGCTCGCCGGCATCGATCACCTCCGTCGCGTGATCTATATGGGCACCTTTGCCAAGACACTGTTTCCGGGATTGCGCATCGGTTATTGCGCCCTGCCCGAGACGCTGATCGGCCCGGTGACGAGCGCTCGCGCCGCGCTCGACCGCTATCCCGGCACGCTGCTGGAAGGCGCCGTGGCAGACATGCTGAACTCCGGCGCCTTTGCCGCCAACCTGCGCAAGATGCGCGGGCTGTATCGCGAGGCTCGCGACGTGCTGGCACAGACACTGTCGACGGCGTCGGACGGGCGGCTTTCGGTCCCGGTTCCATCGCAAGGCCTGCATCTGGTCGCGCGGTTCGACCCTTCCACCGAGCCGGCCGTTGCGTCACAGGCCAAGGCCGCTGCCGACGTCGAGGGATGGCTGCTGGCGGACACCTATCTGCGCGCCCGCCCGATCCCCGGCTTCGTGCTGGGATTTGCCGGGCATCCGATTCCGCAGCTGATCGCATCGGCTGAAAGACTGGCGAAGGCGTCGCTGGCCGCGCTGCGTGCACAGCGCAAATCGAAAAGTGGAACCGGTCGCAGCGGCATCGTCAAAACCTCGAAGCCGGCACCGGCGCGATTGCGGCGGTGACGGCCCGGCTTTGAGAATCGGATGCCCGTCTCTAGACTAGGTTGAAATCGCTCCCGTGGAGACGTTCATGCCGGCCAACCGCAACGTGCTTTTTCTGATTATCGGCGCGCTGATCGTTGGTATCGGCGTGCTCGGTTACAATCTGTACCAGACCAAGAAGGAACCGACCGGCTTGCAAATCAATATCGGTCCCGACGGCCTGAAGGTTCAGAACAAATGACGGCGTCGCGTTACGCCATCTGGCTGCTCGGCGCCTTCGCGTCGCTGACGCCGGTGCTGCCCGCCGGAGCGCAGACGCAAATCTATTCGCGCGAGCAGGACATTCCCGAGGTGCGGCTCGGCCAGCACATCCAGATTGATGACGGCTCCTGTCCGACCGGCCAGATCAAGGAAGTCTCCGGCACCACGCTGACTGCCGCCGGCGTCACCCGCGTCCGCAAATGCGTGCCGCGATTGGGCACCAAGAAGAAATAGCGGCTACCCCGCCGCCGGTTCGCTCGGCGGCACCGGCAAGTCGTTGCGGCCGGCGGTGGCGCCGCCGTCGATGGGCAGCGTGATGCCGGTGATCCAGCGCGCTTCGTCGCTGGCGAGAAACAGCGCGCCATAGCCGATATCCCAGCCGGTGCCTTCGGTGCCCAGCAGGGTGGTTTTGGCGCGCATCTGGCGCATCTGCTGCGTCATGCCGCGCGACGCCACCATCGGCGTGTAAACCGTGCCCGGCGCGATACAGTTGACGCGGATGCCGTCGCGGCCGTGATGCGCCGCCATCGCCCGCGTCAGCCCGATCACCGCCGCCTTCGACGTCGGATACAGCAAGCTCGGATGGCCGGCCAGCAACCCGGCGACCGAGGTGAGATTGACGATCGAGCCGCCGCCGCTTTTGATCATCTCCGGAATCGCGAACTTCGCCATCAGCATCATCGAGGCGACGTTGACCCGCATCGCGGAATCCCAGGCGGCGACATCGACCTCGATGGCGTCGCCGCGCGGCCCTGTGATGCCGACATTGTTGACGAGAATGTCGAGCCGGCCCCACGCGGCCATCGTGCGCGCGACGATCGCCTCGCAGGAAGCGGCATCGCTGACATCACCTTCGACGATCTGTGACGTGCCGCCCTCCGCCGCGATCAGTTTTGCGGTGTCTTCCGCCCACTCCGCGACGCTGTCGACCAGCGTCACCCGCGCGCCATGTCGCGCCAGCACCACGGCGGTGGCGCGGCCGTTGCCGATGCCCTCGCCGCGCGAACCGGCACCGGTGACGATGGCGACCTTGCCGTTGAGGCGATCATCCCTGCGAACTTCATTCATGGGAGAATATTAGCGCGCTGGAAGGCGCCATCGCCAGCGTGAAGTAACCGGCGAATGAGTTGTTTGCGCTACTGCGCCGGTTCGAACATGCACTGCAGCGTCGGTTTGGCGATCTGCGTGAAGGTTGCGCTGATCATGGATTTTTTCGACGCCGGGATCCAGTCGTTCTCGATGGTCGGCACGCCCCGTTCGCTGATGCCGCGCAGCAGCGCCTCGCGCATGTCGCTGTCTTCCACGGTCGCCACGGCATGATCGTGCAAACAGGCGCAAACCGATTCCGGATGCGCCCAGCGCCCGACCATATGCGGCGCGCACAGCCGCACGAATTCGCCGCGCTGGTCCGGCAATTTCTTCCACGACCAGATCTGCGCCTGCGCCGCACTTCCCATTACAGAGCTTGCAAGGGTGGCGGCGAGAACGACGGCGGCAAATGAGCGAAGTCGGGTCATTGTGACTACTTTTCTTGTTGTGTCGTTTCGCGCGGTCGATCAGCGAGCGTAGGCAACCACCATCGGCGCGGCAGCGGTGATCACCGGCGAGCCGTTATAGGCGAAGGTGCCGATGCCCGGCAGGCTGCCGTCGGCCGAACCGGCGATCGAGGGACCAGCCAGGATAAAGGCGAAAGCGAGGATGCAACTGAGGGTTCGCATGTGACGGTCTCCGGTTTGCGGTGCTGTCCGCCGCGTCGTTGGTAAATGGATAACCAACAGCTGTTTCCGGACGTCTGCACCGAAAGCGGAAAACGGTTTCGTCGCTTACAAGATTTGTTTCACGGTCATCGGGCCGACGACATACTGGGCGAAAAATCTCAGGATTTTCAGTCGAGTGGCGGGGGAGCCGCGCCTTGCCGGGTGCCCGGAGCCCGATAAAATAACAGCAGCAATCCGGCGAAAATCGGCGTTTGATGGTCGACGCA
>JAQGKA010000146.1 GCA_028290355.1 Tardiphaga sp.
TGGAAAACACCGTGCAGGTCGGCGACAACGTCACGGTGTCCGGCCTGTCGGGCGTCGTCGAGAACGTTTCGATCCGCACCATCCGGCTGCGCGCCGGCGACGGCGCCGTGCACATCGTGCCGTTCAGCGCGGTGACGACGATCACCAATGCCAGCCGTGGCGCCGGCAACGCTGCCGTCAGCGTCAGCGTCGCCTACAAGGAAGACACCGATCGCGCCGGGCAGGTGCTCAAGGATATCGTTGCGGAGATGCGGAGCGAGCCGGCCTTCAAGTCCTTGATCCGCAGCGATCTGGAACTGTGGGGCGTCGACAAGGTCGATGGCTCCATGGCCTCGATCGTCGGCCAGATCCGCTGTACCGATTCCGGCCGCTGGCCGGTGCAGCGTGAGTTCAACCGCCGCTTGAAGCTGCGTTTCCAGCAGGAAGGTATCGAGATCGCCAGCGCCGGGCAGACCATCCTGATGCAGGTGCCGATGCCTGGGCTCGAAGCTCCGGATGATACCGACGCCGAAGTTGAGAAGCCGACGCGGCGGCTGGCTGCGGGGAGAGCGTAGTCAGTTGTCTTTGTCGTGGCCCAGCATCGCCGGACTAACCACGGCAGCGCACATTGCACCAAACGCTGAAACGTTTTTCACCCGACTGCTGTTGCTCGGCTAGACTGCGCGCGCAGCGCTGCTAGTGCAGCACGCTGTTGCCCGGACGGATCTGGCCGCCATGGGCCGCAGCCGCATAGAGCTGCTGCAATTCGGACTCGAGCTGCTCGTTGACCAGCAGCAGCGCCTTCACCGCGCCGCGCAGATCGCCATTGCAGGTGGCGATGATTTCATCGATCGCGGTTTCGCTGGGCTTAGGCATTGTCGAATATTCTCCGGTTTCGAGCAGAATATTTTTCCAGTTACAATCAGGAGAGAATGCGGCCGCCGCCGTGGTGTTCCTGTGGATAGCGTGGACAATCCCGGAGGGCCTTGCACGATGAGCGCCGGCGCCGCCGTAGCAAAGCCGGTCGTGACGCCTATATGAACCCCGTGCTTCATATGAATCCCCATCGGTGAGAAAATTCGTGATCGTTCTGCTGGCTCTGCTCGTGGCCCCGATCGGCGTGTCGGCGGTAAAATACTGGCTCGGCGATCGTTCGGTCGACTGGCAAAGCGCGGACCGATCCAGCGCCGGGCTGTTGCCGCAGCCGGCGACGCATCCAGAGGCTTTAGTACGCGTCTATGCCGCCCGCACCGTGCGCTGGCGCGGCATCTTTGCGGTCCACACCTGGTTGGTGATCAAGGAGCAGAACGCACAGCGCTATACCCGCTATGACTACACCGCATGGGGGGCACCGATCCGCGTCAACGGCTTTGCCGCCGACGGCCGCTGGTTCGGCGGCACGCCAGAAACCATCGCCTCCGCGGATGGCGAGGCCGCCGCAAGGATGATTCCGAAAATCCAGGCTGCTGTCGAAGGCTACAGCCTGCGCGCCTATGGCGATTACCGGGCTTGGCCGGGGCCGAATTCCAACACCTTCGTCGCCGCGGTGCTGTCGTCGGTGCCGGAACTGCAGATCGCGCTGCCGCCGACCGCTATCGGCAAGGATTTTCCCTATGGCGGCGAATTCTTCGGCCTGACGCCCTCGGGCACCGGGGTGCGCGCCACGCTGGGCGGCTATCTCGGCCTCACCATCGGCTGGGTCGAAGGTCTTGAAATCAATTTCCTCGGCGCGGTGTTCGGCCTCGACATCCGGCGCCCCGCCGTCAAGCTGCCGGGCCTCGGACGGCTCGGCTTTGGCACCTGAGTGCCGGCAGCCGCGAAACCGATCCGTCGCGGCCGCGTAGCTGAAGCGTGCACAAAATTCTCCGGATCCTTGCGATGATATCTGTCTATGCGGTCACTGCGCTGGTCGTGCTGGCGCTGATCACGCAGGCCGGCGTGGTGGTGCTGCAGCGGATCTATCCGGCGCAGGGCCGGTTCGTCGATGTCGCCGGAGCGCGGCTGCACGTCATCGACATCGGCCCGCGCGATGCCGTCGGTTCGCCGATCGTGATGATCCACGGCGCCACCTCCAATCTCGGCACCATGCGCGTGCCGCTCGGTGATCAGCTTTCGAAAAACCATCGCGTCATCCTGATCGACCGCCCCGGCCATGGCTGGAGCACGCGCGACGAGCTCGCCAATTCCTCGCCGGCGATGCAGGCGAAGATGATCGACGAGGCGCTGGGCGAACTTGGTATCGCCAATGCTATCCTGGTGGTGCATTCGCTGGCCGGCGCGTTCGGCGCGCGGATGGCGCTGGACTATCCGCAGCGCGTGGGTGGGTTGGTCATGCTCGCCGGCGTCGCTTATCCGTGGCCCGGCGGCGTCGGGTTCTACAACAAGGTGGTGACCACGCCGGTAATCGGCCCGCTGCTGGCCTACACGATCACGCTGCCGCTCGGCCTGTTCCTCGCCGAGCCCGGCACCCGCGCCGTGTTCCTGCCGCAGGTCATGCCGGAGGATTATGTGCAGCAGAGCGGCATCCCGCTGCTGCTGCGGCCGCGCGAATTCCTCGCCAACGCCTGGGATCTGGTGACGCTGAAGGCCGCCGTCGCCGCGCAGGCGTCGCGCTATGCCGACATCGAGGTGCCCACTTTGGTGATCACCGGCGACACTGACAGCACCGTGTCGCCCGAAATTCATTCCCGCCGCTTCGCCGCCACCGTGCGGAACGCCAATCTTATCGTGCTGCCAAATGTCGGCCACATGGTGCAAAATGCCGCGCCGGATCTTATCATCAGTGAGATCGAAAACATGATCGCGGCCGCTGACATAAAACCGAAGGCGGCGTCGCGCTAACATGCCTTCTCGATCGGCCTCCAACCAAATCAGGAGATTTGCATGACCACCACTTTCGGATCGGCCAAATGGCAGGGCGGCATCAAGGACGGCAAAGGGTCGATTTCGACCAAGAGCGGCGCGCTCGCGGATTATCCTTATGGGTTAGCGAGCCGCTTCGAAGGCAAGCCGGGCTCCAACCCTGAAGAACTGATCGGCGCGGCCCATGCCGCCTGTTTCACCATGGCGCTGTCGCTGATCCTCGGCGAGGCCAAGCTCACGGCCGAGCACATGGAGACCAAGGCCGACGTCACGCTGGAGAAAGTGGGCGACGGTTTTGCCATCACCACGGTGCACCTGACGCTGTCGGCGAAGATCCCCGGCGCCGATCAGGCCAAGTTCGAAGAACTCACCGCGATGGCCAAGGCCGGCTGCCCGGTGTCGAAGGTGCTGAACGCCAAGATCACGCTGGATGCGACGCTGCTGAGCTAATCCATACAGTTGTCATTCCGGGATGCACTTCATTCGGCGAAGCCGAATGGGGTGCAGACCCGGAATCCCGAGGTGTTTAGTCATCTCCGGATTCCGGGTTCGCTCGCAGCTGTCGCTGCTCGCGCCCCGGAATGACGGTTGTTTGAAATAGCGAACTACATATCCGCGTCGCCGCCGGAACCGACAAAGGCGATGCGCACCATGTTGGTGGTGCCGGGGGTGCCGAGCGGGACGCCGGCGACGATGATGACGCGCTGGCCGGCCTTGGCAAAACCGTCGCGAAACGCGATGCGGCCGGCGCGCTCGACCATGTCGTCCTGGTCCTGGGCGTCTTCCGCCACCACGCAATGCACGCCCCACACCAGCGAAAGCTTGCGTCCCGTCGCGAGGTTCGGGGTGATCGCCACCACCGGCGGCTTCGGCCGTTCGCGGGCGACGCGCACCGCGGTCGACCCGGAACTGGTCCAGCAGATGATGGCGGAGAGATCCAGCGTCTCGGCGATCTGCCGCGCGGCGTCGGCGATGGCGTCGCCGGCGGTGGGTTCGGGTTCGGGCCGCTGCGCGCTCAGCACGGTGCGATAATTCGGGTCTCGCTCGACCTCCTCGCCGATCCGGTTCATGGTCGAGACGGCCTCGACCGGAAACTTGCCGGCGGCGGATTCTGCAGACAGCATGACGGCGTCGGCGCCTTCATAGATCGCGGTGGCGACGTCGGAGACTTCGGCCCGGGTCGGCACCGGGCTCTGGATCATCGATTCAAGCATTTGCGTCGCCACCACCACCGGCTTGCCGGCGCGGCGCGCCATCCGGGTCATGCGCTTCTGCAGGCTCGGCACGCGCTCCAGCGGCAGCTCGACGCCGAGGTCGCCGCGCGCCACCATCAGGGCGTCGGAAACTTCGAGGATTTCGGCGAGGCGGTCGATCGCCTGCGGTTTTTCGATCTTCGACATCACCGCGGCGCGGCCGCGGACCAGCCGCTTGGCCTCGGTGACGTCCTCGGCGCGTTGTACGAAGGACAGCGCCACCCAGTCGATGCCGGTCTCCAGCGCTGCTTCGAGGTCCAGCCGGTCCTTCGGCGTCATCGCCGACACCGGCAAGTCGGTGTCGGGAAGGCTGACGCCCTTGCGATCCGATATCCGCCCGCCGATCACCACGCGGGTGACGGCGCGGTCCGATGAGGTTTCCTCGGCGATCAGCCGCAGCTTGCCGTCGTCGATCAGCAAAGCGTGGCCGGGCCGCAAGGCCGCCAGAATTTCCGGATGCGGCAGCTGCACGCGGGTGTTGTCGCCAGGCGCCGGGCTGGAATCCAGTGTGAAGGTCTCGCCGTTCTTGAGCTGCACGCCACCGTCGGCAAAGGCGCCGACGCGCAGTTTGGGGCCCTGCAGGTCGACCAGGATGCCGATCGGCCGGCCATAGCTGCTTTCGACGTTGCGGATCGTCTTCACCAACTCGCGCATCTTGTCGTGCGAGGTGTGGCTCATGTTGATGCGGAACACGTCGGCGCCAGCCTCGAACAGCTTGCGGATCATCGCACTGTCGGAAGAGGCGGGGCCCAGCGTGGCGAGAATCTTGATGCGGCGCTGGCGTCTCATGGCTTGCCTCCCGGCGTGACGGCTGGCGGCAAGCCAGCCCCGCCGGGCGGTGTTCCACCTGGGGCATTCGGCATTCCCGGGAATCCCTGGCCGGGCGGCCCGACCGGTCCGGGAACGCCGGGCAGGCGCGGTGGCGGCTGCTCGTTGGTCTCGGTCAGCTGCACCGTCCAGGCGCGCTGCTCGCCGGTATCGACCTCGAAGAACCCGGTGCGATCAAAGCCGCGCGCCAGGCAGTTCTCGGTGCCCTTGATGGTGAATTCCTTGTCGCGCGAGCACATGAAGGCCTGGCCGGACCATTCCCCGCCGCGGTCATAATCGAGCGCGTAGATATAATAGAACCGCGCCACCAGCGTGCCGCGCAGCAGGGTCTCGCAGGCCCGCGACGACACGTTCCACCAGCCCTCGGTGGTCCAGCCCTCGGCGTCCTTGTAGCCCAGCGCGATGCCGACCCGGCTCGAGGTGTTGTTGCAGAGGCGGAAATCCGCTGCGGCCGGGCTCGTCCACAGGCACATCCAGGCAAGCGCCAGCGCCGGCAACAGGCCGGCGGCAAGGCTGCGTCTCAATACGGGGCGGCGGCGAGAATCTGCTGTGATCATCGGGCGAAGCTATATCAATTCATTGATGATTTCGCGTCACCCGTCGGAACTGTCAACGGCCGCGGAACCTAATTTGCGCTGACGTAACCCGGTTTGCGCTGCGATGTGGCAAAATCTGTGACAGCGCCCATGTTACCGATATCCGGCGCAACAGCGAGACCGACCATGGCGATTGACGACAGGACCCAGACCGAGTTGGAAGCCGCGGTTTTCCGCCGTCTGGTTGAACATTTGCGCGGTCGCACCGACGTGCAGAACATCGACCTGATGAATCTCGCCGGCTTCTGCCGCAACTGCCTGTCGAACTGGCTGAAGGACGCGGCCGACGCCAAGGGCGTGGCCATGAGCAAGGACGAGAGCCGCGAGGCGGTCTACGGCATGCCCTACGAGACCTGGAAATCGCTGCATCAGGCCGAAGCGAGCCCGCAGCAGCTGGACGCCATGAAGAAGACTCATAGCGGACATTGATGCTGGTTTCGCGCCTTTTCGGAGGATGCGGATCAAAGCTGTGGGGGCGCTGTGGATGAGCGCGATGGCGTCTTGACGCAGGGCGCCCCGGTCTTGAGTGTCATTTCGAAAGACGGGCGCGCGTGCCGCGCTACGCTCTCATCTTCCAACATCAGTTTTATCAGGAGTATTCGATGGCCACCTCTGCAGCGTCCGTTCTGGACGATCAGGCGACCCATTCCTTCGCCAAGGACCAACTCAAGGCCATCGTCGAGCGCATTGAGCGACTGGAAGAAGAAAAGAAGACGATTTCCGACGACATCAAGGATGTCTACGGCGAAGCCAAGGGCAACGGCTACGACGTCAAGGCGCTGCGCACCATCATCCGCATGCGCAAGCAGGACGCCAACGAGCGCGCCGAGCAGGAAACCATTCTGGATACCTATCTGCAGGCGCTGGG
>JAQGKA010000155.1 GCA_028290355.1 Tardiphaga sp.
GATGGGCGAAGAAGGCGATCTGTTCCGCGAGACCCTGCCGCTGGCCGTGCTGGAACTGGCACTGCTCGCGTCGGACGAAGAAGAAGACGAGAGCGAAGAAGAGGAAGAGGCTGCCTGATCAAGGCAGTTGCCGCCGGGCGATCATCGCCCGGCGGCCCTTCTTGCCAGGGTGTGCTTGAGCGTGCGCAAGGCGGCGCTGACGGCTTTAGTCTAGAACCTGCGAAGGCCCTAATCGTACAATCGGTGATCCCTGGCAAAACGCGCCACCGTCCGGTCGGCGATGTCTTTCACCGCCTCCGCATCCATCGGAAAATCCAAGGCCAGCCAGGCATCTTCCGCCAGCGCGATGACATGGCCGAGTCCCGGTCCCTTGGCGATGCCACGGGCCATGAAATCCGCCGCCTTGAGCGGGAACACCGGCGCCTGCCAGCGGTCGGGTAGCGTCACCAGTGACTTCCATGCTTCCGGATCGGCGTTGAGCCCCGCCCGCGCCCAGGCCAGCATCATGCGGTCGCGGTAGCGCACTTCGCCGAGGCGGTAGAGCCGCCGCCGCGCGGTGGCTTCGTCCATGCCGGCGAGCCGCCACCAGCGATGGCCCATGGAATCCAGCGCCCTGGTTTCGCCATTGGTTAGCCGCAAGCGCTGCGCAAGTCGTTTGGCATCCTCGGTGACCGCCACGCCGAGCGCGCCAAGCCTCAGAACAGCATCGGGTTTTCGCCCCAGCGCCTGCTCCGCCGCGATCATCGCCGCGAACGGGCCGGTGTAAGCGACGCCGCCAATAATTTGCAGCAGCAACCCGCTGTCGGTCATCGCTTCAATCGCAGCCTTCGCACCGTCTGCGACCAGCAGCTTCAGCATTTCCATCCGCACCCGTTCGGCGGAAAGCCCGGCCATGCCACCACGGCCGCGAATGCAGGCGAGCAGTCCGGCACGATCCGGTTCGCCGGCGCCATAGGCGGCGTGGATGCGGAAGAACCTGAGGATGCGCAGATAGTCTTCCGAGATGCGCTGGTCGGGCTCACCGATGAAACGCACACGGCGCGCGTCGATATCCGCGAGGCCGCCGACATGATCATGCACAACGCCGTCGGCCGAAACGGAAAGTCCGTTGATGGTGAAGTCGCGCCGCTCCGCATCGCGCTTCCAGTCGCGGCCGAACGCAACTTTCGCTTTGCGGCCGAACGTCTCGACGTCTTCGCGCAGCGTCGTCACCTCGAACGGCTGGCTTTCGACCACCAGCGTCACCGTGCCGTGCTCGATGCCGGTCGGCACGCTCTTGATGCCCGCGGCCTTGGCGCGACGCATCACCTCGTCAGGAAGCGCGGTGGTGGCGATGTCGAGATCGCCGAGCGGAAGTTGCATCAGCGCATTGCGCACCGCGCCGCCGATCACGCGCCCTTCTTCGCCGCCGCCGTTGAGCAGCGCCAGCACCCGCGCCGCGGCGCCCGACGTCAGCCAGGGCGCATCGTGCAGCATGCGCGCAGCACTCATTTTTCGACCCCGGGAATCAATTTGCCGTTTTCGATATGCGCGGGAATATAGGTTGAGCTTGGCGGCGCGCCGGAAAAATGCGCCAGCAGTACCAGGCTGACGATGGTCAGCAGCAGCGCGGCGATCGTCAATCCGCCGAGCACATGCATCGGCCACGACGACTGCACCAGCAGGCCATTTTTATTGGCGAGCAGAAACAGCGCGTAGAGCGCGAAGGGAATCAGGAAGATGCCGATTTCGGTGATGACCGGACGGATCATTTCAGGCAAATCCGCTCGTACAGCACACGCAGGATTCCGGCGGTCGCGCCCCAGATGTAACGCTCGGCAAATGGCATCGCGTAATAGGAGCGCTCGATGCCGCGGAATTCCTTGCTGTGCAGCTGATGGTTGGCGGGATCCATCAGAAATGCCAGCGGCACCTCGAAGGCGCTTTCGACCTCGTTCTCGTTGATCGCCAGCGTGAAGCCGGGCTTGACCCGCGCCACCGTCGGCAGGATGCGAAAGCCGAAGCCGGTGGCGTAGAGATCGAGATAGCCGATCGGCTCGACGAACGAGCGGTCGAGACCGACTTCTTCCTCGGCCTCGCGCAAGGCGGCGTCGAGCGGCGACGCATCGGTCGGATCGATCTTGCCGCCGGGAAATGAAATCTGCCCGGCATGGTCGTTGAGATGCGCGGCACGCTGCGTCAGCAGCACGGTGGGGTGGTCGTGCTCGACGATT
The DNA here is from genome assembly GCA_028290355.1 of Tardiphaga sp. Lineage (GTDB taxonomy): Bacteria > Pseudomonadota > Alphaproteobacteria > Rhizobiales > Xanthobacteraceae > Tardiphaga. Next base: position 2,214 of record JAQGKA010000155.1, read on the forward strand.
CCGATCAGCACCGCAGCGGGGCGGACCGGCCGCTCCTGCGCGATGATCTGGATCATGCGGTCATTGCCCGCGTCGCCGGACAGCGGAAGGATGCTGGCGTCGGTGAGGCCGTCGGGGACATCGAAATTCAGGCGTGCACGGGCCCGCTTGAAAAATTCCGTCGAGTCGATGTCCGCGGCAGCCGCGTCCGTCTTCCGCATCGGCTCACTCAAAGCGCTTCCCTCACCTGCTCCGCATCCGCCATTGCGAAGAATTCACCTGCGGAGACGACTCCGAACATTACCGTTCCATCGACCACCCGCTCCTCGCCCATGTCAACCAGATCGTAATAGAGCGCCCGCGTCACCTTGGCCCAGAGATCGCTGCGGACGTGCAGATACGGCGTCAGCCCGCCGTCGGCGGCCATTTCGAAGCGCAGCCGATGATCCACGTCGCAATCGACCCAGTCATCGACATTGGTACGAAATCGCAGCCGCGGGCCGTGCGAATCCTGTTCCCTGAGCATCTCGACGGCGAGAAACGGTGCATCATCGACGGTAATGCCGACCTTCTCCACCGGGGTCACGAGAAAGTGCTTGCCGTCCTCGCGCTTCAGAATCGTCGAGAACAGCCGCACCAGCGCGGGCCGGCCAATCGGCGTGCCCAGGTAGAACCACGTACCATCCCCGGCGATTCGCATGTCGAGATCGCCGCAGAAGGGCGGATTCCACAGATGCACCGGCGGCAGACCTTTGCCGGCTTTACCGCCGGCGGCCGCATCCTTCGCCGCGGTGGCGAGACCATCGAGGCCCTGGTTCGCGATCTGCCCTTGCTTCGCCATTGTTTGCCCTGAGTTTATCGTATGCCGTCTGGCACGATTGGTGCACGTCCAAAGCCGTGCAGTGTTCTGTCCAACTCGCCACACCGTGATGCAGTTCATAGCCTGCCTCGCGATAATGTGGGGATAGTTTAATTCAACAAATACATGGCCTTCGCTAAAGATTAGCATGAGGTTCATGGCATGACGACGCCACCGGTAGCGGTTACGTAGCGTTACTTGGGCGTTCACACGAAGGAGCAATTGATGGCTGGCGCAGACAGTGTCGAGAAACTCGAAGACGTGATCGTCCGCTCGGCCGAACAGGTCGCCGGGCAAATGCGTGCCGCCAAGGAGGCGATCTCCACCGTCATCTTCGGCCAGGACCGCGTCGTCGAGAACACGCTGGTGACGATCCTGTCCGGCGGTCATGCGCTGCTGATCGGCGT
>JAQGKA010000232.1 GCA_028290355.1 Tardiphaga sp.
TTGACCGCCTGGGTACCCGAATAATCGAATTCGCAAGCCTGGCCGATCACGATGGGACCGGCGCCGATGATCAGGATGGTGGATATGTCAGTGCGTTTCGGCATTACATCTCGCGATTGGGTGGCAACTGGGCACAAAAAAAGGGCGCGCGTGCCGCGCGTCCCTTGAGCCTGGGCGCCAAACCGACCCTCAAAGGTCGACCCGCGCGCGCGGCTGTCTTTAGACCACAATAGCGAGGCGGGAAAGGCTTTTAAAGCCGCTCTCAACCGGCAATTTGGGGCGTTTTCAGGCGCTGCCGGCTTTCGCGGAGCAAAGCTAGCGCCAGCGCACCCAACACGCTGCAGCCGCCGACCCAGCCGATATCGCTCGCGGGCAGCGCGGCCACCACGACACCCCCGGCAGCGCCGCCGATCGCGATCCCCAGATACATCGCGGACGCATTCAGCGACAGCGCGATCATCGGCGCGTCGGGCGCCATTCGCAGCAGGTTCGTGATCTGCGCCGGATAGAACATCCAGCCCGCGACGCCCCAGAAGAAGACCAGCGAGAGAAAGACCGACGTCGCGAGCTCCGGCGGCGCGAATTTCAGCGTCACCGACTGCAATGTCAGGGCCGTCGCCACGATCGCCAGGGCTGCCGTCCCGGTCAGCAGCGGACCGACCCGGTCGACCAGCGCTCCGCCGAGCAGGTTGCCAATCGCGGCCGCCGCTCCGAACAGCAGCAGCGCGAAGCTGATCCCGGTCGGTGTAAAGCCAAGCGACCGCAGCGGAATCGACAGGTAGGTGAATGCGCCGATGCCTCCCGCTGCCCACAAGATCGTGGTGGCAAGCGCCTGCAGCACGGTGGGGTGGCGTGCGACGGCAAAGCGCTGCGCCAGCGTCGCCGTGGTCCGCGGCAACCCGCGCGGCAGTCCGAATTGCAGCCCGGCCAGGGCGATGGCGCCGAGCGCCGCCACCATGATGAAGGTCGTCCGCCAGCCGAAATGGGTGCCGACCAGGGTGCCGATCGGCACCCCGAGCACGGTGGCGACCGTTAGACCCGACGTGACCAGCGCGATGGCGCGACCACGCCGCTCAGGGGTGGCGATCGCCACCGCGACGGCGTTTGCGGTGGGCATGCAGAGCCCGGCGCCCAGCGCCATCAGCATGCGCGAGACCATCAGCGTGGTGAACCCGCTGGCCGAGGCCGCGATGAAATTGCCGCCGATGAAGCAGCACAACGACAGCGTCAGCACCGCCTTGCGGTCGATATTGTTGAACAGCACCGCCAGGATCGGCGAGCCGATGGCGTAAGTGAGCGCGTAGACCGTCACCAGCTGGCCGGTCGCTGCCAGCGAGATATTGACGTCCGCTGCGATAACCGGAAGCAGCCCGGCGATGACGAAGGCCTCGGTGCCGATCGAAAAGGCCGCCAGGGCCAACCAGAAAATGCTCATCGCCGCGCTCCATGTTCAATACATATTGAACTATTGGTCGCCGGAGCGATGAAGTCAATGTTCAACATCAATTGAACATTGCAGCAGACGTCTGCCTTCTGTATGTCTTGTCCATGGCCCGTGCCCTCGCCCATCCGACCCGCGACCAGATCGTCTTGCCGACGGTGCTTGATTGCCTCAGCGATCCGACCCGGCTGGCGATTGTCTGCAGCCTGGCGGGGCATGACCAGGCGGCGACCGATTTGCGTTGTGGCGATTTCGCCGGCTTTTCCGGCAAGTCCAACCTTGCCTATCATTTTGCACGGCTGCGCGAGGCGGGGCTCATATCGACACGCGTCCAGGGCACGACGCGCTACATGACGCTGCGCCGCGACGACCTCGATACGCGTTTTCCGGGCTTGCTGGATTCGGTGATCAAATCGGCCATGAGCGATATGGAACCGTGGATGCCGGTCGGGTGCCGGCTAGTATGCGAGAGCGCCGATCAGTTGGAGGCCCGGCCTGGATTTGAACCAGGATAAAGAGCGATGCACTGCCCCCGCGTTGACACTTCCGCCACCGGGCCATGGTCATCCTGACCGATCTCGGGCGGGTGAGCCACGTTTACCTTTGGTTAACCCTAACGGCCGCGTAAACGCTCAGAATGCGTGGCGGGCGACGAAAGTCATGCGCCAGGGATTATGGCCGATATTGACCGGCGCCAGCGACGCGGCGAAGCCGGCAGCGGCGAGCTTGGCCAGCATCTCGGCCTCGCTGTAGCGCTGCAGCCCAACCTTGGTGCGCAGTTGCCGGTAGTCGGACAAAGCGGTCCGCACCAGCCCCCACATCGCATCTCTCAAAAACCCGTGCTTCCATGCCAGCCGCAGCAATGCGGCGACGTCGCGTCCCATGCCGACCTCCGGCCGCAGGATATCGCCGACGACGAGCTTGCCGCCGGGCTTCAGCACCCGCTTGATCACCGCGAAGCCGCCGTCGAGCTCGGCCGGCGTCATGTATTGCGCCACCGAATTCATGACGGCGAGATCGACCGACTTTTCCTCCATGCTGCGGAGTTCATCGAGCGAGCGCACCCGGATCTTGGTGATTGGTGCGAAACGCGCGATCAGCCGGCCGCGCACGCCGGGCGCCGGCTCCGCCAGGATCAGCTTGCCGCAGGCCGCCGCTACCTTGGCCGCCGAGAGCGCTTCGCCGCAGGCATAATCCAGCACCACGGCGTCCGGAGAGGCGATGTAGCCGATGATGTCGCGGGCGATCTCCTCGAAATGCACGTCGCGATGCAGTTTGCTGGCATAGATCGTGTGGGTGGAATCGTAATAATCGATCCAGTCGTCCATAACTTGGCCTGGCTTTATTGTTTGTTCCGCCGTGGGAACCGGTATAATTTTGACGCGTTAAGGGTCTAGAGCGTTTTCAAGTGCGTTGGAAACCGCCTTTCGCCCGGAAGGGCCTCGTTTTCAAGATTTGGAGCGTTTTCGACGAGATCGGCGGCCGCTTTTGCACAATGCGTTGGTAGCGCCCATCTGCTCGACATCCCGCCAGTGATCCGACCCGCCCACAGGAAGGTACCCTACCGTGCCCACAGCCAAGAACGCCTCGAAAGTCGCCGCCGATCTCGACACCCCCACCGACCTGTCGGCCGACGCGGTCGAGAAGGTTTCCAAGGCGCTGAACGTGCTGCTCGCCGACGCCTTCGCGCTTTATCTCAAGACCAAGAATTTCCACTGGCACATCAGTGGCCGGCATTTTCGCGACTATCACCTGATGCTCGACGAGCAGTCCGACCAGATTTTTGCGACGACCGACGCCTTGGCCGAGCGCGTCCGCAAGGTTGGTGGCACCACGATCCGTTCGATCGGCCAGATCGCCAAGCTGCAGACCATCAAGGACAATGACGAGAGCTATGTGCCGCCGCGCGAGATGCTGCGCGAGCTGATGAACGACAACAAGAAGGTGGCCGCGGCGATGCGCAAGGCCCACAAGATCATCGACGCCGCCGAGGACGTGGCCAGCGCGAGCCTGCTGGAAAATTTCATCGACGAGACCGAGCGCCGTACCTGGTTCCTGTTCGAAGCCAGCCGTCAGGAAGGCGGCAACGAGGAATAAGCGTCGCACATCGCGATGCTCGCAAGCCCTCTCCGCAAGGAGGGGGCTGTTTTGTTTTCGTCAGCCTCTCGGGACGACCTGTGGAAGTATCCCGTTCATTTCCACAATCTCATCAGCGGCCCGTCTTCTCCGAGCACCGGATCTGTTTCGGGCAGCTTGACCCTCGGAATCGTTTCCAGCGCCATCCGATGGTGGGCCGGTGTCGGCCGGGTGACCTGCATCTTGCGGCCGGGCGGATAGGCGCCGACCACGCTGAAATTATTGCTGGCGGACAGGCATTGATGGCCGGTGCCGGCGGGCAGGATCGCGACATCGCCGGCCGATATGTCGATGTCCTCGCCACCTTCGCCGCCGAAGCGCACCCGCGCATGGCCACGCGCGACGCCGAGCGCTTCGTGAACTGTCGCATGGTAGTGCAGATAATCGTAGATGCCGTTGCGCCACATCTCGCCCCAGCCATTGGCGCCGAACAGCCCCTCGATGGTTTTTTCGGGATGGTCGCTGCCGACCTCGATGGCCTGTTTGTAGACCAGCAGCGGCAGCGGATTGTTCGGCACCACCCCGTCGTCCTGAAAGGCGAAGGTGAGCGGTGTGATGACGTCCCTGACAACCGTCATGGGAATTCTCCGGCGCTCAACATGCGCGTCCGATTCAACCGCGGTCAGCGGATCACGTTCCCTTGGGAATCTCGAATATCAGGCATGTGGTGGTGGCATGCGCCAGCAGCCGGCCTTTGGCATCGGTGATGCGCGCTTCGGCGGTGGCGGCGCGGCGGCCGACGTTGAGGGTGCGACCTTCGGTGCGCACGGTGCCTGAATCCTTGGTCATGCCGCGAATAAAGCTGATCTTGAATTCCAGCGTGGTGTAGCCGCTGCCGGGCGGCAACATGCTGTGCACGGCAAGACCCATCGCCGAATCCAGCAGGATCGCCGCGTAGCCGCCATGCACCGAGCCGATCGGATTGTAGTGCCGAAAACCGGGCACGCTGTGCAGCACGACGACGCCCGCGTCTGCGGTGCAGTCGAACGGCCCGACATTCTCCATGATCGGCGGCTCCGGCAAGGTGCCGGCAAAAATCCCGCGGACGAAATCGAGGCCAGACATCGACGCCATCAGTTCGGTGGCGACGACGTCATATTTGATCTCAGCGGCGGGCTTGTCAGTCATGGAGCCGGCATTCTCGTTCGCAGTAGGCGCAGACGCGCTACAACCGTTCTACGACGCCTTCTTCGCCCGCATCAGATCCGCAAACCGCTTGAACAGATAGTGCGAGTCGCGCGGGCCGGGGGAGGCTTCCGGGTGGTACTGCACCGAGAACACCGGCTTGCCTTCGAGCTGGATGCCGCAGTTGGAGCCGTCGAACAGCGAGATGTGGGTCTGCGTCGCGCCCTTCGGCAGGGTCTTTTCGTCCACCGCGAAGCCATGGTTCATCGAGGTGATTTCCACCTTGCCGGTGGTCTCGTCCTTGACCGGATGATTGGCGCCGTGATGGCCCTGATGCATCTTCTTGGTCTTGGCGCCGACCGCGAGGCCGAGCATCTGGTGACCGAGGCAGATGCCGAAGGTGGGCACGCCGGAAGCGATCACGCTCTGGATCACCGGCACGGCGTATTTGCCGGTCTCGGCGGGATCGCCGGGGCCGTTGGACAGGAACACGCCGTCCGGCTTCAGCGCCATGATCTCTTCCGCCGAGCTGGTGGCGGGCACCACGGTGATCTTGCAGCCTTCGCCGGCCAGCAGGCGCAGGATGTTGCGCTTGATGCCGTAATCGATGGCGACGACGTTGAATTCCGGCGCGGTCTGGCGGCCAAAGCCCTTTTCCCAATCCCACGGGGTTTCGTCCCAGGTGAAGCGCTGGCCGGAGGTCACCATCGGCACCAGGTCCATGCCTTCGAGGCCGGGCCATTCGCGGGCTTCTTCCTTCAGCCCGTGCAGGTCGAACTTGCCGTCCTGGGCGTGGACCAGCACCGCATTGGGCATGCCCTTGTTGCGGATCAGCGCGGTCAGCGCCCGGGTGTCGATGCCGGAAATGCCGACGATGCCGCGGGCCTTCAGCCAGGCGTCGAGATGCCGCGAGGAGCGATAATTCGAGGGATCGGTGATGGCCGAGCGCAGGATCACACCGCGCGCGCCCGGCGTCGCCGCCATGTTCACGGTCTCGATATCCTCGTCGTTGGTGCCGACGTTGCCGATATGCGGGAAGGTGAAGGTGATGAGCTGTCCGGCATAGGACGGATCGGTGAGGATCTCCTCATAGCCGGTCATCGCCGTGTTGAAGCAGACTTCGCCAACGGCCTGGCCTTCCGCGCCGAGGCCGAAGCCCTCCAGCACGGTGCCATCGGCGAGCAC
>JAQGKA010000256.1 GCA_028290355.1 Tardiphaga sp.
ACCGGAATCAGACGCGGATCAACCCTGGCGGGCCTTGAAACGACGCTGAACCTTGTTGATCACGTAAACCCGGCCCTTGCGGCGAACCAGACGGTTGTCACGATGGCGGGCGCGCAGCGATTTCAACGAGTTACGGACTTTCATGGGTCAAATCCTGATAGCTTGAAAGGCCGTTCGCGACAGGCCGAAAGTGGCAAAATGGGCTTTATCCCGCTGGCGACAAAGTCGCCCGGGACCCGCGGTTTCTAAGCCATCGGGCGCCGGACTGTCAATCCGATCCGCGCCTCCGGCAGCGCCGCCCGGACGATATTTGCAGGTATTTTAGCGTATCGGGAGCAAAATCGACATGGATCACTCCTGCGGAACATTGGCGGTCCGCACCACTGCGTTCCACTTCTTGATCTCCGAATCGACAAACGCGGTGAACTCCGCGCCGGTCAGCTTGCCCGGCTCGACGCCCTGGGTGGCGAACTTCTGGCGGGTCGCGGGCGCCGCCAGGATCTCCTTCATCGCCGCCACCAGCTTTGTATAGGCCGGGTTGCCGTCCGCCCTGGGCATGTAGAGCCCGAACCAGGCGGTGGCCTCAAAGCCCTTCACCCCCGCTTCGTCCAGCGTCGGCACGTCCGGCAGCGACGCCGCCCGCGTGAGGCTGGTGACAGCCAGCACCCGGATGGTGCCGCCTTCGGCTGCGGGAAGAACGGTCGGAAGGGTGTCGAACATGATCGGGATGTGGCCGCCGATCAGGTCGTTCATCGCCGGCGCCGCGCCCTTGTACGGGATATGCTCGATATTGATGCCGGCCATCTGCTTGAACAACTCGCCCGACAGATGGTTGGCGCCGCCGATTCCGCTCGAGCCGAACGACAATTTGCCCGGCTCCTTCTTCGCCATCACGATCAGCTCGGCGACGTTCTTTGCCGGAAAATCTTTCGATACCACCAGTGCATTCGGTGCGCTGGCGACCACCGCAATCGGCGAAAAATCCTTTTGCGTGTCGTAAGGCAGGTTACGGCGCAGGCTTGGATTGATGGCGTGATGGGTCGCGGTCAGCAGCAGCACGCTGCCATCCGCCGGCGATTTCGCCACCATCTCCGAGCCGATAGTGCCGGACGCGCCGGCGCGGTTTTCCACCAGCGTGGTGACGCCGAGCTTGTCGCCGAGATACTGCGCGACGAAGCGCGCCAGGATGTCGGTGGTGCCGCCGGCCGGGAACGGCACGATGATCCGGATCGAACTGACCGGAAAGTTCTCCGCCTGCGCGCTGGCGATCCCGCCCGATGCAAGGAGCAGACACGATAGCACCAGCCTCGTGAGCTTTTTCATTTCGATCCCCCTACGTTTTTTCAGACGTGCGGCTGTGCCGCCGCTGCCGCTACGCAGTCAGTGGAAATTCCACCATCGCTTCGCCGGTGGCGACCTTTTCGTCGTTCTGATTGCGCACCAGCACATCGATCAGCACCCAGCGCGAGCGCTCGGTGGTCTGCTTCGCCTTGATGATGCCGACCGGCTGGATGGTATCGCCGGGCTTCACCGGCTTGACCCAGCGCGTTTCGAGCCGGCGGTGTACCGCGCCGGCGGGATAGGCCCAGTCGGTGATCATGCGGGTGATCAGGCCGAAGTTGTTCATGCCGTGCATGATGATGCCGCCGAAATTGGTCTTGCCGAAATCGTTCTTCATGTAGTCGTCGTCGAGATGCAGCGGATTGTAGTCGAGCGAGCCGTCGCAGAAGAGCCGGATCGACTCGCGCGAGACGGGGAATTTCGGGCCGTCGATGGTGTCGCCGGTAGCAAGATTTTCAAACGTGGTGGTCATGATCAGATCCCTTCGCTCACATCGGCCGGATGGTGTGGCCGCGGCCGGAACAGATGACGTCGCCGTGCTGGTTGAAGAACACGTTGTCGTGGACCACGAACAGCCGCTCGCGCTTGATGAACTTGTCGAGCGCGCGGGCCTGCAGCGTGATGGTGTCGCCGGGTCGCGCCGGCTTGTTGTAGCTCCAGGACTGCCCGGCATTGACCGTGCCCGGCGTCCGCATCCAGTCGTCCGCCGGCGTGCAGGAAAACATCAGCAGGATATGGATCGACGGCGGCGCGATCAGGCCGCGATAGGGCGTGGTCCTGGCATAGGCCTCGTCGAAATACAGCGGATGGGTTTCGCCGACCGAGCGGCAATACAGCTCGATGGCTTTTTTCGTCAGGACGTAGGGAATGGTCTTGCGCGGCTCGCCGGGGACGATGTCGTCCCAGACCTTGCGCGCATTGGCGTGTTTCCAGAAATCCGTCTCGAAGGCCTCCGCCTGCGCCATGTGATCCTCCCTGTTTCGATGCCTTGTTTTGGCACCTTTAGTTACAAGGGCGGATTAGCCGCAGGCGTAATCCGCCGCCCCGGACGTCAACAGACTCTGTGTGGTCTGTGCTATCCTCCGCCCGATATCGAATTGTCATCGCGCTTACGCATTTGATCAACGAAAGATTTCGGCAAATGACGATGACCGCGCGGCGATTGGCCAGGATGGCGGATTGCGCCTGCGGCTAACCGCACTACGAGCTGAGCGCTGTGGCTCGACGTCCGGGATATCGAGACACGCAAGGGATACTCCTGCATCGTCCCAAGGGGGTCTTGAATGCGCGCAGCCCAGGGAATTACGGTGCCAGTGCACTCAATTGACCTGTCGCGCCTTCGTAAACCTCGTGTGGCCTATCCCGCCCGGGCGGCGCGCTGGCCGGGTGGCTTGATCCGGGTTGCTGGCCTCCCCGCGCGCCCAGCGGATTTGCGCGTAAAATCTAATTTCTCCAACCGGATCAAGCTGTTTCTACCTGTCCAGTCCCTTCCGAAAAAATATTCTGATTTTCCGAAACCGCGAATCACCTTATACCCGCCGCCGTCCACCCCACTCGAGGGGCGTATCGCGATCGTCACGAACGCGGGGCTGGATGCGGTGGCCGCGTTGGCGCTTTTGACGAACAGCGCCGGATGCGGACGGCAAAATCGTGTGGTCCTGACGCCTCGACGCCGGCGTCAAGTT
>JAQGKA010000284.1 GCA_028290355.1 Tardiphaga sp.
CGTCCGACGGCCGTGGCTGAAAGCTCCATGAGCTTCAGCGCCCGTTAAGGATAGAAACCTTGATTTTGCGCAGGAAAACCGTGGCCTACGGGTTGCCAGTGGACGGCCGTCCTTGATATCACCTCGCTCATTGAGACAGGCCAGTGCCGTGGGTAATCCGATATGCTGAACGTTGTATCCACCAAGCCGCGGGGAGACGCGTCGATGTCGGGTAAGAACGGCTCCATCAAGCTGGTCGCCGGTAATTCCAATCCCGCGCTGGCGCAGGAAATAGCCTCCTGGCTGCAGCTGTCGCTCACCAAGGCCAGCGTCCGGCGCTTCGCCGACATGGAAATCTTCGTCGAAATTCTGGAAAACGTCCGCGGCTCCGACGTCTTCATCATCCAGTCGACGTCGTTTCCCACCAACGACCACCTGATGGAGTTGCTGATCATCACCGACGCGCTGCGCCGCGCCTCGGCGCGCCGCATCACCGCAGTGATCCCGTATTTCGGCTACGCCCGGCAGGACCGCAAGGTCGGATCGCGCTCGCCCATCTCCGCCAAGCTGGTGGCCAACCTGATCACCCATGCCGGCGCCGACCGCGTCATGACGCTCGACCTGCATGCCGGACAGATCCAGGGCTTCTTCGATATCCCAACCGACAACCTCTACGCCTCGCCGGTGATGGTGCGGGATATCAAAGAGAAATTCGACCTCGCCAATGTGATGGTGGTGTCGCCCGATGTCGGCGGCGTGGTGCGCGCGCGCGGCCTCGCCAAGCGCATCAATGCGCCGCTGGCGATCATCGACAAGCGCCGCGAACGCGCCGGTGAATCCGAAGTCATGAACGTGATCGGCGACGTCGCCGGCTTCACCTGCATCCTGATCGACGACATCGTCGATTCCGGCGGCACGCTGGTCAATGCCGCCGACGCACTGCTCGCCAACGGCGCCAAGGATGTCTACGCCTACATCACCCACGGCGTGCTGTCCGGCGGCGCCGCGGCGCGCATCACCGGCTCGAAGCTGAAGGAGCTGGTGATCACGGATTCGATTCAGCCCACCGAGGCCGTCAACAAGTCGCCGAACATCCGCGTGCTCTCGATCGCCTCGTTGATCGCAGAGGCGATCGGTCGTACCGCCTCGGAAGAGTCGGTGTCGAGTTTGTTTGATTGAACTATTGGCTACGTTTCCCGGACGCGGTGCGGCATCCTTATGCCGCTCCGCAGATCCGGGATCGTCGCAGACGCCATGCCCCGCGATGACCCCGGATCAGCAGTGCACCACGCCGCCCCCGACGATGCTATGCATCGTTTGGGCGGCGCAGTGCACCGCATCCGGGGAACGCAGAACATGACCGTTACACAATCCCCGCCGCGACCTGACCGCGCAGCCGCTCGAGGCTGAGCAGCGTGTTGGCGCAGGCTTCCGCGACCTCGACGCCTTTCGTGGCAAAGTGCTGGCGGAAGAAATCGGCCCCCTCGCCGGTCTCATCAAAGTCTTCCGGCGTCACTACGGCGGAGAACACCGGCACCTCGGTGCGCAACTGCACATCCATCAGCGCGCGGATCACCGTGTCCGCGACGAAGCCGCGCACACCGCTGTCGACCACGAGCCCGGCCGCGACGATGGCGGTATAGCGCCGGGTCTTGGCGAGGATCTGCACATGCAGCGGAATTTCGAACGAGCCCGGCACCTCGAACAGATCGACCTGCGATGGCGCAATGTGGCGCGCCTCGATCTCGGTCAGGAACGACGACCAGCATGCTGCGACGATGTCGGGATGCCAGGAGGATCGCACGAAGGCCACGCGCTGCGGCTTGGCGAAGCGCGGATGCTCTGCGACTTCGGACGACTCGGACGTGGTCTCGTTCATGGCTTTGCTCTTTCGGGTTGGACGAGAACTATGCCGAAACCGCCCCAGCCCAGCAAGAACCATCCACAGGGTACGATCTGGTCCGGTCAGAACTCTTGCGAGTCCGCAAAAGCCGTCCCGTGGTACCTGCGAATCAATGGTTAACCGCCTGATCCGGACTCGCCCGACGTGAGGGCACCGCACCGGACTCGCATTCCGCGAATCCGATTCCGGTTTGTTCTCATTGAGATGAGATGAGCTGTGGATGAAGTGGCGTTTGTCTGTGGATGGATTCGCGGTGCCGTTGCGCCGATTCCGCAAATCACATCACTTCAAACTCGCAAGCTCACCTTCCGGGCCTGCGGCCTGCAGCGGCGCATCGAGATTATCGCGTACCGGCCGACTGCGAGCGTATCATCACATTCAAAGCAAGGTCGCGACGGCATGTCCCTCCTCGAAGGCACTATCGATTCACGGATCAACCCGCTTGCGGTTGTCGAGGACATCGCCGCCGATCACAACTGGGCGTTCGAGCGCTCCGGCGAAGACGAAGTCACCATCGTCTCAAAGGGCGACTGGACCGACTATCAACTCTCCTTCACCTGGATGAACGAGATCGAGGCGCTGCACCTGGCCTGCGCCTTCGATATGAAGATTCCCACCGCACGCCGCGCCGAAGTGCAGCGGCTGATGGCTGCTATCAATGAGCAGATGTGGGTCGGGCATTTCGATATCTGGACCCACACCGGCATGATCATGTTCCGGCAGGCGCTGGTGCTGCCCGACGGACTCACCGCGACCACGGCGCAGTGCGAGGCCATGTTGGTCGGCGCCATCCACGCCTGCGAGCGCTACTATCCGGCGATGCAGTTCGTGGTGTGGGCCGGCAAGACCGCCGACGAAGCCATGAGCGCTGCGATGTTCGACACCGCCGGCGAAGCGTAACAAAATTGTCGGTCCCGCATCCCGAGATCGTCGTCCCGGCCGAGCCGAACGAGACGCATCGCAACGCCGTGATGAAGGCGCTGGTCGCGTACAACGACAGCAAGGTCGGCCCCTCCGGCTTCCAGCCGCTGGCGATCCTGATCAACGATCCCGTCACCGGCGAGCCTGCCGGCGGGCTGTGGGGCAAGACGGCATATAACTGGTGCTTCGTCGAACTGTTCGTGATCCCCGAGCAATTCCGGGGACAGGACCTCGGCTCCAAGGTGTTGGCGCAGGCCGAGGACATCGCGCGCGAACGCGGCTGTATCGGGCTGTGGCTCGACACCTACTGGTTTCAGGCGCCCGAATTCTACAAGAAGCAGGGCTATGAGATCGTTGGAACGCTGCCGGATTATCCCCGCGGCGGGCCACGGTACTTCCTGAAAAAGAGTCTGGTTTAGGCCGCGACAGGCTGCACACGCGCCTTCCCGGTGATACGGTCCCGCACATTTTGCATTTCGGGATATCACCATGACCTCATCGAACCTGCCGCTCGCCGACATCAACGGCACGCTCGTGCTCGCCGGCGCCGGCAAGATGGGCGGCGCGATGCTGACCGGCTGGCTCGCGCGTGGCTTTGAGCCAAAGCGCGTCGTGGTGCTCGATCCGTTTGCATCGGACGCGACCAAGGCGCTCGGCACCATCGGCGTCCGCCTCAACCCGCCTGCGAACGAAATCGGCAACGTCGCGGCCCTTGTCGTCGCAGTGAAGCCGCAGATGTTTCGCGAGGCCGGCCCGACGCTGCGCAGTTTTGCCGGATCGTCGCTGGTGGTGTCGATCATGGCCGGCGCGACGATCGCAGGGATTTCCGAAGTCTGCGGCGGCAAGGTGGTGCGCGCGATGCCGAACACCCCGGCGGCCATCGGCCGTGGAATCACCGTGGCTGTCGCCGCCGGAGAAGTCAGCACCGAGCAGCGCGGCATCGCCGACGCGCTGCTGCGCGCCACCGGCTCGGTGGAATGGATCGAGGACGAGAGCCTGATGGATGCGGTCACGGCTGTGTCTGGCTCAGGCCCGGCCTATGTGTTCCTGCTCGCCGAAGAGATGGCCCGTGCCGGCGTCGCCGCCGGCCTGCCGGTCGAACTCGCGACGAAGCTGGCACGCGAAACCGTGTCCGGCTCCGGCGAATTGCTGCATCGCTCCGAGCTGGACTCCGCAACCCTGCGCAAGAACGTCACCTCGCCCGGCGGCACAACTGCCGCTGCACTCGAAGTGCTGATGGGCGCGGATGGATTTCAACCGCTGCTGACCCGCGCGATTGCCGCGGCGACCAAGCGGTCGAAGGAACTGGCGAAGTAGCCGCACACTCGGTGTCGTCCCCGCTTTCGCGGGGACGACACCGAGTGTGCGGAAACGCCTTCGCCTACACCGGCACCCGCACGGTCGCCCGCAATCCGCCCATCGGGCTGTCGCCGAGGCTGATGTCGCCGCCATGCGAGCGGGCGATATCGCGGGCGATGGCGAGGCCGAGGCCGGTGCCGCCCTCGTCCTGGTTGCGGGCGTCGTCGAGCCGCAGGAACGGCTTGAACACCTCTTCGCGCATATCCGCGGGAATGCCGGGGCCGTCATCGTCCACAGTGACCGTGAGGTAGCGATGGTCGCGATGCCCGGTGATGGCGATAGCATTGGCGTGGCGCGCGGCGTTGGAGACGAGATTGCCGAGGCAGCGCTTGAACGACGCCGGCTTCACCGTGACCACCGGGAGACCATGAAACACCACCGTCGCCACGTGGCCGTTGCGCTCGGCGTCGCTGCGCAATTCCTCCAGCGCCGCCGCCATGTCGGTGGGCTGCGCCTGCTCGCCGCTGTCGCCGCGTGCAAACGCCAGATAGGCCTCCAGCATGCCGGCCATCTCGTCGATGTCCTTGCGCATGCCATCCACTTCCGGGCTGTCGCCGATCAGCGCCAGCTCCAGCTTGAAGCGGGTCAGGATGGTGCGGAGGTCGTGCGAGACGCCGGCCAGCATTGCGGTACGCTGCTCGATGGAGCGCTCGATGCGCGCTTTCATCTCGATGAAGGCATTGGCGGCGCGGCGGACCTCGCGGGCGCCGCGCGGCCGGAAGTTCGGCGCTTCGCGCCCCTTGCCGAAACTCTCGGCGGCGTCCGCCAGCCGCAGGATCGGCCGGATCTGGTTGCGCAGAAACAGCACCGCGACGATCAGCAGGATCGACGACGTCCCGACCATCCAGAACAGGAAGATCTCCGAATTCGACGCATAGGCAGCGCTGCGCTGCGCGAAAATTCGCATCACGGCGTCGTCGAGCTGAATGCGGATTTCGACGAGGTTGGATCGGCCGACGGTGTCGATCCAGAACGGTTTGGTGATCTGCCGGCCGATCTGCACCGACAGCGCCTGGTCGAGCAGCGAGAAGAACGGTTTCGGCCCCGGCGGCGGCATGTCGCCGGTGGGCAGGAAATCCACCACCAGGCCGAGCCGCTGCTGCGCGATGGTGCGGATCTGGGTGCGGTCCTTGTCCTGCGGATAGACCTTGTAGACGTCGATCAGCGCGGCGATGTCCTGCACTACCGACTGCGACAGCCGCCGCGTCACCGTGTTCCAGTGCCGCTCCATGAACACGAACGCCACCACCGACTGCAGCACCACCATCGGCACGATCAT
>JAQGKA010000294.1 GCA_028290355.1 Tardiphaga sp.
GTAGCGCGCGGCGCATCATAAGCGTTCCTTTACCGGCATCCGTGCCGGCTGTGACTCACATATGGATAGCGCGCTTGGCCACCGCAAATGCGGCTTCCTTGACCGCCTCGGAGCGGGTCGGATGGGCGTGGCAGGTGCGCGCCAGATCTTCCGCCGAACCGCCGAATTCCATCAGCACGCAGGCCTCGTGAATCATTTCGCCGACCTCACGGCCGATCATATGCACGCCGAGCACGCGATCGGTCTTCGCATCTGCGAGAATCTTCACAAAGCCCTCGGTGGTCTGGTTGACCTTGGAGCGGCCGTTGGCGGTGAACGGGAACTTGCCGACGGTGTAGGCGACGCCGGCTTCCTTCAGTTCCTCCTCGGTCTTGCCGACCGCGGCCACTTCCGGTGTAGTGTAAACGACGCCGGGGATCACGTCGTAGTTCACATGGCCGGCCTGGCCGGCGAGAATTTCCGCGCAGGCGACGCCTTCGTCTTCCGCCTTGTGTGCCAGCATCGGGCCGGCGACCACGTCGCCGATGGCGAAGACGCCCGGGACGCTGGTGGAGAAATGCTTGTCGATCTGAACGCGGCCGCGATTGTCGAGCACGACGCCGGCTTCCTTGAGGCCGAGGGCATCGGTGTAGGGCACACGGCCGATCGACACGAGCACGACATCGGCTTCGATGACCTCAGCCGCGCCGCCGGCGGCGGGCTCGACCTGCGCCTTCAGCCGCTTGCCGGAGCTATCGACGCCGGTGACCTTGGCGCCGAGCTTGAATGCAAAGCCCTGCTTTTCCAGGATGCGCTGGAACTGCTTCGCGACTTCGCCATCCATGCCGGGCAGGATGCGATCGAGGAATTCGACCACGACGACTTCCGCGCCGAGACGGCGCCACACAGAGCCGAGCTCAAGGCCGATGACGCCGGCGCCGACCACGATCATCTTCTCCGGCACCTTGTCGAGCGACAGCGCGCCGGTCGATGACACGATGCGCTTCTCGTCGATCTCGATGCCCTTGAGCTTGGTGACATCGGAGCCGGTGGCGATGACGATGTTCTTGGTCTCCACGATCTGGGTCTTGCCGTCGGCACCCTTGACCTCGACCTTGCCGGTGCCGAGCACCTTGCCGGTCCCGAAGATGACGTCGATCTTGTTCTTCTTCATCAGGAATTCGACGCCCTTGACGTTGCCGTCGATGCCCTGCTGCTTGAAATCCATCATCGCGGGCATGTCGAGTTTCGGCGCGGAGACGCTGATGCCCATCTTGGCGAAGGTGTGCCCAGCCTCTTCGAACATTTCCGACGCATAGAGCAGCGCCTTCGACGGCATGCAGCCGATGTTGAGGCAGGTACCGCCAAGCGTGCTGTTCTTTTCGACGACAGCCACCTTCATGCCGAGCTGCGCCGCGCGGATCGCGCAGACGTAGCCGCCGGGACCGGTGCCGATGATAACGAGATCGTAAGTGGCCATGATGAAGTCCTGTATCTTCAGATGATATGGGGTGTCGTGGCGTTAGCGGCCACCGGACACGTCGAGAATGGCTGAGGTGATGTAGGAAGCCTCGTCGGACAGCAGCCAGACGATGGCATTGGCGATTTCGTCGGCGGTGCCGACGCGCTTCATCGGCACGTTGGCGCTGAGCCGGTGGGCGCGATCGGGATCGCCGCCGCTGGCGTGAATGTCGGTATCGATCAGGCCGGGCCGGATTGCGGCGACACGGATGCCTTCAGCTGCGACTTCATGTCCCAGCCCGATGGTGAAGGAATCGATCGCGCCCTTCGACGCCGCGTAATCGACATAAGTATTGGGCGAGCCAAGCTTAGCTGCGACGGATGACAGGTTGACGATCACGCCGCCCTTGCCGCCGTGCCGCGTCGACATCCGCTTCACCGCCTCGCGGGCACACAGAATGCTGCCGGTGACATTGACCGCCATCATCCGCGCGATTCGTTCGGCCGACATGTCCTCGACCCGCAGGGTGGGGCCGACGATGCCGGCATTGTTGACCAGCGCGCCGAGCGGACCTAGTTCATCGGCGGCCTTGAACAGTGCGAGAATGTCGGCTTCGTCGCCGACGTCGCATTTCACCGCAATCGCCTTGCCGTTGGTGGATTCGATGGTGGCGACAACTTCCTGCGCAGCGATCTCGTTACTGGCATAGCCGATGCAGACCTTGAAGCCGCGCGCCGCCGCCGCAATGGCCGTGGCGCGGCCGATGCCGCGGCTGCCGCCGGTGACGATTACAACGCTGTCGGTCATATCGGGATCCTACCTAGTGTTGTCATTCCGGGGCGCGAGCGCATCTTGCGTGAGCGAGCCCGGAATCCATAATCGCCGCGGGGCGTATGGATTCCGGGCCTGCGCCATGAAGAATGGCGCATCCCGGAATGACAGCAATCGATTTTTACAGATCCAGCACCAGCCGGGCCGGATCTTCCAGGCTTTCCTTGACGCGGACCAGGAAGGTGACCGCTTCCTTGCCGTCGATGACGCGGTGATCGTAGGACAGCGCCAGATACATCATCGGGCGAATTTCGACCTTGCCGGCGACGACGACGGGGCGCTCCTGGATCTTGTGCATGCCGA
>JAQGKA010000301.1 GCA_028290355.1 Tardiphaga sp.
ATCCTTCCCAGGCGAAATCAATCGTCGGGCCACCCGGCGCCATGTAGCGCAGCGAGGTGCTGGCGAGGTGGTCCAGGATCATCGCATCGGCGGCGAACAGCGATTCCGACAGCGCCAGCGCGCCGCCTTGCACCGGCGTCGGCTCTGACTGCGGCAGCAGCAGCCCGCCTTCGAGGCGGCGGATCGGCGCCGGTTCGGCATTGGAAAAGATGATGGTGTGATCGTTCTTGTCGACGCCCTCGACCAGTGGCCAGTTGAACGCCGGATGCGCGCCGATCGAGGCCGGCAGAATCTCGTCGCCGGTATTGGTGATCGCATAGCCGATGACCAATGCGTCACCCTCAATGGCATAAGTAACGTCCAGCCTGAACGCGAACGGATATTTGGCGCGGCTCGCCGCATTGTCCTGCAACGACAGGGCGCAAGACGTCGGCCCCTGCCCGACCCAGGAAAAGCGCTGGTCGCGCGCAAACCCATGCTGGGTCATGGCGTAGGATTGGCCGCGATGCCGCAGCACGTCGTCCTTCAGCTTGCCGACGATCGGAAACAGGATCGGCGCGTGACGCGGCCATTCCGGGCCAGCCTGCCACAGCACTTCCTGCGCCTGCGCGTTTTTCAACGAGCAGAGTTCGGCGCCGTCGGCCTTGATGACCGCGGTGACGCGGCCATTGCTGATGGTGTGACGATCCATGACGAGCCCTTGCGTGACGAATGGTTACTGCCGCTTCCGCTCCGTCGGCGCAGGCACCGGCGTGCTGCTGGTGCCGGCACCGAACAGCAGCCGCGTCGGATTGCGGTCGAGATTGTTCACGGCGCGGCTGATGTCGCCCAGCGTTCGCCGGCCATCCATCATCAGCGCGCCGGAACGCTTGTCGAGATTCTCGGTCAGCTCATGAAACGATTTGACGGCTTGCGTCAGTTCGCCGCCATCCTTGCCGCCGGCCAGCGCATCGAGGCCGAGCATGATGTTGTCGGTCTTGGTCATCACGCCCTCGGCCTTGCCCATCACCACGTCGATCTTGCTCATGATGCCATCGATGACTTCGGAGTTACGCGCCAGCGTCGCCGTAAAGGTCTCGACATTGCGCAGCGAGTTCTTCACCGCATCCTGGTTTTCGGCAACGATGCGGTTGATGTTCTGCAGCGTCGCCCGGATCGATTCCGTGACATCCTGCAACGAGGCGGGATCGGCGGTCAGGACCGGCACGCCGTCCTGATCCAGCGGCACGGAAGGCGCGGCTTCGTCACCACCCTTCAGCGAGATCGCGGCAACCCCGGTCAGGCCCTGGAACTCAAGCCCGACCAGCGTGTCCTTGCGGATCGGCGCGATGTTCTCGACCATGGTGAGTGCGACCACGCGCCGCGGGTTGTCGAGCTTCACGGAGATGACTTCGCCGACCCTGATACCATTGAAGTTGACGCTGCCGCCGTTGCGCAGGCCCGAGGCCGAGCCTTCGAACACGATGCGCAGCGGGCTGCGCTGCTTGGTGCTGTGCAGATTCTGGAACCATAGGATAAAGCCGAACGCCGCGGCGATCACCGCGAGCGTGAATGTTCCGATCAGGACGAAGTTCGCCCGCGTTTCCATCAAACCAACTCCAGTACACTAACCGACAACCGCGCGTGCGCGCTTGCCGTGGAAATATTCCCGCAACCAGGGATGCTGCGAGGCCAGCATGTCGGCCATCGTGCCCTCAGCAATGATCTTGCCGTCTCCCAAGACGGCGATCCGGTCGCAGGCTGTATGAAGGCTGTCCAGGTCATGGGTTACCATGAAAACGGTCAGGCCCAAAGTTCGCTGCAGCGTGCGCACCAGCTCATCGAAGTCGCCGGCGCCGATCGGATCGAGGCCCGAGGTCGGCTCATCGAGAAACACGATTTCAGGATCAAGCGCGAGCGCGCGCGCCAGCGCGACACGCTTGATCATGCCGCCGGATAGTTCCGACGGCGTGCGCTCGGCGACTTCCGGCTTGAGGCCGACCATGCCGAGCTTGGCGATGGTGATCTCGTCGAGCAGGCGCTGCGAGATGTTGAGATATTCCCGCATCGGAAACTGGATGTTCTGCCGCACGCTGAGCGACGAGAACAGCGCGCCATGCTGGAACAGGATGCCCCAGCGCCGCTCGACGCTGCGCTGCGCCCTGGTATCGGCGCTGCCGAGATCGGTGCCGAACACCTCGATGTTGCCGGCAAGCTTCGGCACCAAACCGATGATGGTGCGCATCAAGACCGATTTGCCGGCGCCTGACGCGCCGACGAAACCGAGGATTTCGCCGCGGCCGACGTCGAGGTTGAGTCCGTCCAGCACGCGCCGGCGGCCAAAGGCGACCGTGAGGTCGCGAACGCGGATGATGGGATCGCCGGCCATGCTCAGATCCCGATCGCGGCGAAGAAGATCGCGAACACGCCGTCCATCACGATCACGAAGAAGATCCCCTTCACCACGGACGAGGTAGTGTGCTGCCCCAGCGACTCCGCGCTGCCCTGCACCGCGAGGCCTTCGACGCAGGCGACGATGCCGATCACCATGGCCATCACAGGCGCCTTGATGATGCCGACGGTGAAATGGTTGATCGACAGCGCATCGCGCAACCGCGACAGGAATGCCTCGGGCTCGACGCCGCCGTACAGCCAGGCGACGAGGCCGCCGCCATACAGCGCGGCCATGGCGCCGAGAAAGGTCAGGATCGGCATCGCCAGCACCAGCGCGATCATCCGCGGCAGCACCAGCACCTCGATGGGATCGAAGCCCATGGTACGCAGCGCGTCGATCTCCTCGCGCATTTTCATCGAGCCGAGTTCGGCGGTATAGGCGCTGCCGGAACGGCCGGCGACCATGATCGCCACCAGCAGCACGCCGAGTTCGCGCAGCACCAATACGCCCAGCATATCGACGACGAAGACGTCGGCGCCGAACTGGCGGAAGTGGAAGATGCCCTGCTGCGCGACGATGCACCCGATCAGGAAGGCGATCAGCACGACAATCGGCACAGCGTTCCAGCACACCTGTTCGAGGTGGTGGATCATCGAGGTAAGACGGAAGCGCGAGGGATGCAGGATCACGCGTGTCAGCGCAGCCAGCACGGCGCCGATCATGCCCACCAGCGCGATCACCGTGGCGCCGACGCCGAACACGGCGCGGCCGATGCGGTCGAGCATGGCCGTCAGCGCGGACGGCGTGGCCTCGGGCGCGCCGGCCGGCTGGACGCGGCGGACCTCGTCGACCAGGCTGGAATAGTTGGCGGACAGTCCG
>JAQGKA010000313.1 GCA_028290355.1 Tardiphaga sp.
AAGTCAACAAGGTGCTGAAGATGCATCGCAACATGGCCGACATGATGAAGGCCATGGGGCAGGGCAAGCGCGGCCCGATGGCCGGCATCGCGCAGGCGATGGGCTTTGGCGGCGGCGGCATGCCGTCCCCGGAGCAGATGAAAGCGCTCGCCGAAAAGATGCCGCAAGGCGCGCCGGGCCAGATGCCTTCGCTGCCGAAAGAATTCCCGGGTCTTTCAGGACTCGGAAAACCGACACTGCCAGGTCTTGGTGGTTTTCCCGGCTTCGGGAAGAAGAAATAACACCCGATCATTCACTCACATTCAAACGAACACTTTAAGGAGAATTCCATGTCCGTCGTCATCCGCCTCGCTCGCGCAGGCACCAAGAAGCGCCCCGTTTATCACGTTGTCGTTGCCGACTCGCGCTTCCCCCGCGACGGCCGCTTCATCGAGCGTCTCGGCCATTTCAATCCGCTGCTCGCCAAGGACAACGAGTTGCGCCTGAAGCTGGACATGGACAAGGTCAAGGCCTGGCTCGCCAAGGGCGCGCAGCCCTCGGATCGCGTCGCGCGCTTCCTCGACGCCGCCGGCGTTGCAAAGCGCGAAGCCCGCAACAATCCGGAAAAGGCCGTGCCGCGCAAGGAGCGCAAGGCCGCCGCTGAAGCCGCCGCGAAGAAGTAAGCATTGACGATCGCAGCCTCATGCTTCGAAGCGCACGGCCTGCGCCGTGCGCTTCGGCTTGAGGTGCAGTCATGACATCAGCACAAATCTGCGTCGCGCGAATCGGCGCGCCGCATGGCGTGCGGGGCGCCGTGAAGCTGTGGACCTTCACCGAAGATCCTTTTGCGGTGCTGGATTACGGCCCGCTCGTCACCAAAGACGGCGCGCGCGCCTTTGAAGTCGCCGATGCGCGTGAGGCCAAGGGCCACCTGGTCGCGACGCTGAAAGGTGTCGCCAGCCGCGAGGACGCCGAGCGCCTCACCGGCGTCGAGCTCTATATATCGCGCGACAAATTGCCGGAAACCGACGACGACGAATATTACCACGCCGACCTGATCGGCCTCGCCGCGGTGGACGCCGCCGGCGCGCCGATCGGCCGCGTCATCGCGATCCATAATTTCGGCGCCGGCGATATCATCGAGATCGCGCCGCCCGATGGCCCTACCCTGCTGCTGCCCTTCACCAACGCGGTGGTGCCGACCGTCGACCTTAAGGCCGGCCGCGTGGTGATCGAAATGCCTGCGGAAATCGACGGCGAAGACCCCACCACTTCGGACGACTGACATGGTCTGGCGCGCCACGGTGCTGACGCTGTTTCCCGAGATGTTTCCCGGGCCGCTTGGCATCAGCCTGGCCGGCCGGGCGCTGGCCTCCGGGCTTTGGGCGCTCGAGGCGCGCGACATCCGCGATTCCGCCACTGACAAGCACCGCAGCGTCGATGACACGCCGGCCGGTGGCGGGCCGGGCATGGTGCTGCGCGCCGACGTGCTGGCTGCGGCGATCGATGCCACAGGTTTGCCGCAAGACCGCCCGCGGCTGGTGATGAGCCCGCGCGGTCGGCCATTGACCCAGGCGCGGGTGGCGGAGCTCGCTGCCGGGCCCGGGCCGCTGATCGTCTGCGGCCGTTTCGAGGGCATCGACCAGCGCGTCATCGACGCCCGCGGGCTCGAGGAGGTTTCCATTGGCGATTATGTGCTGTCGGGCGGCGAAATCGCCGCCATGGCCCTGATCGACGCCTGCGTGCGGCTGTTGCCGGGCGTAATGGGCAAGCTCTCCTCCGGTACCGATGAGAGTTTTTCCGACGGTTTGCTGGAATATCCGCAATATACCCGCCCGCAAACCTTCGAAGACCGGCAAATCCCGGAGATTCTGCTGTCCGGCGACCACGCCAAGGTCGCCGCCTGGCGCCTGGCCGAGGCCGAGGCATTGACGGAGACGCGCCGGCCCGATCTTTGGGCAGCCCGGCCAAAAGCCCCGGAAAAGGGCAAGAATCGAAAGCGTCCGAAAAACACGACGGATGGGTGACAACGGCTTCGCTTTGCCGTATAGGGACGCCAAATCCGTGCAATGGCAGGATAGATGGACGTGTGCGCAGCCCGCGCCGATGTCTGGGCGCGCCGCCGATGGAGATTTCGATGAACCTTATTCAGACGCTCGAAAAAGAGCAGTTCGACAGACTTTCCGCCACCAAGACCATTCCGGAGTTCGGTCCCGGAGATACCGTTATCGTCAACGTCAAGGTTGTCGAAGGCGAGCGCTCCCGCGTGCAGGCCTATGAAGGCGTTTGCATCGGCCGTTCCGGCGGTGGCATCAACGAGAGCTTTACCGTTCGCAAGATCTCCTATGGCGAGGGCGTCGAGCGCGTGTTTCCGCTGCTCTCCCCGATGATCGATTCGATCAAGGTTGTGCGCCGCGGCAAGGTGCGTCGCGCCAAGCTGTATTACCTGCGCAACCTGCGCGGCAAGTCGGCCCGCATCGTCGAGAAGAAGACCGAGCGTCCGGTCAAGGTCGCGGCTGCCGATTAATCTTCGGCGCACGGAATTTGCTATCAAAAGCGCGGCGCAAGCCGCGCTTTTTTGTTGGGCAGTGCTGGACGATCCGCAGAGAGGACATGCCTCTCCATCATTGGCGTAATCGTGCGCGAGTGCTATATAACTGGAATGTTTCCAGATCTGCACAAGAGCGCCGCCCGCATCGTGATCGATGATCACTGCCGGCTGCCGGGGCGTTTCTTCGGCCGTTTCACGACGTCGATCGCGGCCGAGCTTCGAAAGCTCTGAAGCCGCCCGTTATGTCGCTTTTTAGCTGCGCCTGTCTCGCCATTTACCGGCAAAGACCCTTGCGCAGCACGCCACCCGGCTCACGCAATTCTTTTCAAGGCCTGATCCCATGACCCCATCAAAGTCTGACTCATCCAAACCGACCACCCTGTACGACAAGATCTGGACCGACCATCTGGTTCACGAAGCCGATGATGGTACCTGCCTGCTCTATGTCGATCGCCATCTGGTTCACGAAGTCACCTCGCCGCAGGCGTTCGAAGGCCTGCGCGCCGCCGGCCGCAAGGTGCATGCGCCGGAGAAGACGCTGGCCGTGGTCGATCACAACGTGCCGACTACCGATCGCTCCAAGCCCAATCCCGATCCGGAGAGCGCCGAGCAGATCGCGGTGCTGGCCGAGAACGCCCGGGAATTCGGCGTCACCTACTACAATGAATTCGACAAGCGCCAGGGCATCGTCCACGTCATCGGCCCCGAGCAGGGCTTTACGCTGCCGGGGACGACCATCGTCTGCGGCGACAGCCACACCTCGACCCACGGTGCGTTCGGCGCGCTGGCGCATGGCATCGGTACCTCGGAAGTCGAGCACGTGCTGGCGACGCAGACGCTGATCCAGAAAAAGGCCAAGAACATGCGCGCCATCGTCGACGGCACCTTGCCCGACGGCGTGACCGCGAAGGATATCATCCTCGCCATCATCGGCGAGATCGGCACCGCGGGCGGCACCGGCTACGTGCTGGAATATGCCGGCGAAGCGATCCGTTCGTTGTCGATGGAAGGCCGCATGACGGTCTGCAACATGTCGATCGAAGGCGGCGCTCGCGCCGGCCTGATCGCGCCGGACGAGAAGGCTTATGAGTTCCTGAAGGGCCGCCCGATGGCGCCGAAGGGCGAGACCTGGGACGCCGCGATGCGCTACTGGGAAACCCTGCGCAGTGACGAAGGCGCGTTCTTCGATCACGAGATCCGCCTCGACGCCGCCAAACTGCCGCCGATCGTGACCTGGGGCACCTCGCCCGAGGACGTGGTGTCGATCGCAGGCTACGTGCCGGATCCCGACCAGATTGCCGACGAGGCCAAGCGGCTCTCGAAGCATCGCGCGCTGGATTACATGGGCCTGAAGGCCGGCACCAAGATCACCGACATCAAGCTCGACCGCATCTTCATCGGCTCCTGCACCAACGGCCGGATCGAGGATCTGCGCGCGGTGGCCAAGGTGGTCGAAGGCAAGACGGTGAACGGCAACCTGAATGCGATGATCGTGCCGGGCTCGGGTCTCGTGAAGGAACAGGCGGAAGCCGAAGGCCTCGACAAGATCTTCCTCAAGGCCGGTTTTGAATGGCGCGAGCCGGGCTGCTCGATGTGCCTGGCGATGAACCCCGACAAGTTGTCGCCGGAAGAACGCTGCGCCTCGACCTCGAACCGCAATTTCGAGGGCCGCCAGGGCCACAAGGGCCGCACCCATCTGGTGTCGCCGGCAATGGCCGCGGCGGCAGCGATCGCCGGGCATTTTGTCGATATCCGGGAGTGGCACTGGTCCGCTGCACGCCCTAGATAGTCTTCGTCTGAGATAGACGGCCTGCTGACGCAGGCCGTTTTCTTTTGTGAGTCCCACGAAGCCAGTCTCCCATGTCCCGCGCATCCGCCAAACCCGTCGCCCTGACCGCCGCCGCCGCTCGCCGCATCTGGCTGCGCGCGCAGCGGCTCGATGCGCGGGCGCCGTTCGGCGAGGGCGCGGAGGCCGTGGCCGCGGCGGTGGCGCATCTCGGCTATGTGCAGATCGACACCATCAATGTGATCGAGCGCAGCCACCATCACATTCTGTTCTCGCGCATGCCCGGTTACAGACGCGACCATCTCAAGCAGGCGCAATCGCACGACAAGAGCGTGTTCGAATACTGGACCCATGCACTGGCCTATGTGCCGACGCAGAACTTCCGCTTTTTCGTGCCCGACATGAAATATTATCGCCGCGAGGGCCATGGCTGGTTCGCTGCGGTGACCCCGGCCGATACACGCAAGGTGATGCGACTGGTCAGGGCCGGTCCGCTGTCGATCCGCGACATCGACGACGACGTGCTGCGCGAGAAGGACCATGAATGGGCCAGCCGCAAGCCGTCGAAGCGGGCCCTGCAACTGGCGTTCTATACCGGCGCGCTGACCGTGTCGGAACGGACCGGCATGCTGAAGACCTACGATCTGCTGCTGCGGCATTTCGGCTGGGATCGACTACCGAAGGCGGCATCATCGACCGAGAAGATTGCCTATCTGCTCGATCGCGCGCTGCGATCGCAGGGCATAGTCAGTCTCGATTCGATCTGCCATCTCGATGCGCCCGCCAAGGCGGCGGTGCGGAAACTGATCGATGCGCGGGTGCGTCGCGCCGAACTGATCCCTGTCGCGCTCGACGGCGCCGGCAAGCAGGAGCATTGGGCGACGCCCGCGACGCTTGAGGACGGGAGCGACGGGGAGAGCGGACTGGTCCACATCCTGTCGCCGTTCGATCCGCTGATCATCCAGCGCAAGCGCACGAATCTGTTCTTCGGCTACGAACACAAGTTCGAGGCCTACGTACCGAAGGAAAAGCGCCAGCTCGGCTATTTCGCGCTGCCGGTGCTGGTGGATGGCACCATCGTCGCCGCGCTGGATCTCAAGACCGACCGCCAGCAGCGAAAACTGCTGATGCAGAAATGGACATGGGTGGGCGAGGGCGCGAAGAAGGGCGTGCGCAAGGAGTTGAAGCGCCGCATCGAGGAAGAGCTTGATCGCTTTGAGCGTTTTCAGCTCGGCGATTGAGACGCTGCCGGACTCGTGCCCTGGATCTGCGGAGCAGCGTTTCACGCTGCACCGCGTCCGGGACATGAGGCACTCAGTTACTTCTGCTCACCAATAGACGTTGAAGCGATGGTGTCGGCGGTGATGATAGTAACGATGATGCCACGGCCGATAGCGGCAGATTTTTCGCGGGCCGTAATAGGTCATCACGATCCGGCAGAAGCGGCGTGGATGATAATAGCGCGGATAGTAATAGGACGGCGCATAGCTGTAGCCGTAATAGCGTGGGCGGAAATGGTGACGGCGATAACCGTAGTGATACGCCGGTGCAATGAAGTGACGCCGTGCGATCACCGGCCCGCCATAACGGAAGCCGCCGCCATGAAAGGCGGGGCCGTGGCGAAAGCCGCCGCCGACAAAGGCCGGTCGGCCTGCGCGAAAGCCGCCGCCATGGAACGCCGGAGCTGCGGCTCTGAACCCGCCACCTCCACCGTGAAAGACCGGGCCACCGCCTCGGAAGCCGCCGCCACCGCCGCCGTGAAACGCGGGAGCGCCGCCTCCGCGGAAACCGCCGCCGCCGCCGCCTCCATGCGGAACGCCACCTCCGCCGCCGCGAAAGCCGCTGCCGTGGTGCTGCACCTGGGTAGTCAGCGCGTCGCCGACCTGCTTTGCCGCAGGCGCGGCGCCCGGGCCGATCAGGGAGACCGCCCGCGCCGGTGCGACGGACACCATCATGGCAGCAGCTGCTGCGACACCGAGCGAGCGGATCAGTCCGCGTCGCACATTCTTGATCGACGTCATCTGCAATACCTCCCTGGATCACTGCAACGCGTGACACATCGTTGGCGCGCGCCGAGGCGGCGTTCTGCAGATCGTGCGGCGTTGCTTCGCTCGCCCTTGATCGAAAATTAGGGATGTCGATCTGAACGCGTCATGAATGCGGCTGCGACAAAACGTGCCAGTGCGCGCATCGGGCCCTGATGCTCACAAAAACAGGCCCGCATCGGCGGGCCTGTTCCAATGAACGGGAAGTATCGATGTCAGCTCGCTGACTTCACCAGTGGCGGTGGTGCCAGTGGTGGCGGCGGTGCCAACCGTGATGTCGATGCCAACCGTGATGCCGGTGCCAGCCATAATGCCGGTGCCAGCCGCCGTGATGCCAGCGCACCTCGGTGGTTCCCGTCGCGGTTTCGTCCTGCACCGCAGCCGCAATACCGGGACTGACCAGCGACACTGCGTTCGCGCGTTCGGCCGGTGCGGCAACGACGAGCAGTCCCGCAACCGCGGTCAGACCCAACATACTTTTCATGTTCATGTGTAACCTCCTGGAGATCCAGAAATCCGAGATCTACGGACATCATGCCGACGTCATGCAGCGAAGAATGCAGCCGCGCCGTTTCATGAAGCTATTTTGCGCGACGTGAATGTGGAATGAATGTCCGCGCCGCAAACATGAATGGCGGGCCGCCGGTTCCAATCTGCGGCGCGAGGATTTCAAAACCGCCGCGCGGCCTGATGCGTATCTTCGACACTCAGTGACGGGAGGTCACCATGTCGAAATTGTCATTTCGGAAATTGAACGGGATTACCGCGTTCGCATCCATGAGCGGAACGCTGCTTGTTGCGGGAAGCGCCCTTGCCTCGCAAGGCCCGGGCGTGATGCCGGGCACCGCGGGTGCGACGACCCAGCTGGCGATGGCGATCATCGTCTATGGCGGATCGGCGCTGCTGATCGCGGCGGGATTGATCGGCGCCATCAGGCACCGCTGAGCGCAAACCTCAGCCGCGGCGCCAGTAGCAGTTCATCCGCGGCACGATCACGGTGCCGCTCGGGCGGAACTCCTGCACATAGGTTGCCGTGCAATCGCGCACCGCATTGGGGCCGGGATTGTAGCTGGGGTAGACGCCGCGTTCGTCGTCGTTGCGATAGATCCGCACCCGCGCGCGGGGACGCCGGCTCTGCGCCGAGACGTCAGAGCCCGACTGCGCCTGCGTGACTCGGGCGGCCGTCTCGGCCTGCGCCGCGCCCGCCATCGGCAAGCCGCCGAGTGCCACCGCAAAACCCATCGCCGCCATCGTGATCCGCATCATAACGCCCCAAAACCTGAACCGAGAGGCCGCAACGTCCCCGATTGCCGCCCGCCCGTCAACCGCGGGCTTGCCGGCTTTGCCCAATCCGCGGCGATTGGCTAGACAGGATGGATGTGGCCCTCTGCAAAAGCACCCGACCTCGCCGAGATGGAAACCATGGCGCACGACATGCTCGCGCGCCTGCCGAAGGGCTTTCGCAAGCTCTGCGAGGGCGTGATCATCCGGGTCGATGATTTCCCCACGGAAGAAGTCCTGGAAGAGATGCAGGCCGAGACCGAATTCGACCTGCTCGGCCTGTTTCAGGGCATCGGCCTGCCGTTCCGCAGCAACGATGACACGGGACGGCTGCCCAACATGATCTGGCTGTATCGCCGGCCGATCCTGGATTACTGGGCCGAGCATGACGAGACCCTCGGCCATATCGTCCGCCATGTCCTGATCCACGAAATCGGCCACCATTTCGGGCTGTCGGATGCTGACATGGAGGCGATCGAGGCGCAGGTCGAGGATTAGGCTTCTGACGACGAGCCTTGCGCAAATCGGCCTTGGATGCCGGCCCTGATCGGGCTAAAACGCGGCCTCAATCTGGGAAACAGGCACATGGACAAATTCACCACGCTGGAAGGCGTCGCGGCGCCGCTGAAGATCATCAATGTCGATACCGACATGATCATTCCGAAGCAGTACCTGAAGACCATCAAGCGCACCGGCCTCGGCAAGGGCCTGTTCTCAGAACAGCGCTACAAGGACGACGGCAGCGAGAACCCGGATTTCATCCTCAACAAGCCGGCCTACCGCAACGCCAAGATCATGGTCGCCGGCGACAATTTCGGCTGCGGCTCCAGCCGCGAGCACGCGCCGTGGGCGCTGCTCGATTTCGGCATCCGTTGCGTGATATCGACCTCTTTCGGCGATATCTTCTACAACAACTGCTTCAAGAACGGCGTGCTGCCGATCCGCGTCTCGCAAGAGGATCTCGACAAGCTGTTCGATGACGCCGAGCGCGGCGCTAATGCCACGGTGACCATCGACCTGCCGAATCAGGAAATCCGCGGCCCCGACGGTGGCACGGTGAAATTCGAGATCGATGCGTTCCGCAAGCATTGCCTGATCAACGGTCTCGACGACATCGGCTTGACCATGGAAAAGAAGGCCTCGATCGACACCTACGAGGCGAAGGCGAAGACCGCGCGCGCCTGGGCCTGAATTTTTCTGGAAGGTGACGCGTGTGATCCCCGACGTCGTCACCTTCTGGCACGGCTCGCTCGATGCGCTGCGCCTGCTGTGTTTGAGATCGCAGGTCGCCGCCGGCCACCGCGTCACGCTCTATAGTTTTGCACCATTGGAAGACTTGCCGGATGGCGTGACCAATGCCGACGCCGAGGCGGTGTTGCCGCGCGCCTTTGCGGAGCGGCTGCGGCCTTCAGGTCCTGGCGGCAGCTGGCGCGACTGGACCACGCTGCAATTCAGCGATTTTTTCCGGATGCGATTGATGGCCCGCAGCGCCGGGCTCTGGCTCGACGCCGACGTGCTGCTGCTGAAGCCGATCGCGATCGATCCTTCAAAACCGTATTTCGCCTGGGAGAAGCCGCGGCAGCTCGGCAACTCCGTGCTGTATCTGCCGCCAGATGATCCGATCATCGCTGCGTTCGATGCGTTGATGCAGCAGGACGAGCTGACGCCGGACTGGCTGGCCTTGCGGCATCGCCTGACATTCGGCTGGCGCAAGTGGCGCGGCGGCTCGCAGCGCCTCAGCGATATCCGGGTTGCGATCTTTGGCCCGGCGGCGCTGACGGCGCTGGCGCGACGCTTCGGAGTTGCGCACCACGCGCTACCGAAGAAATCGTTCTACTCAATTCATGCCGAGCCAAAACTGTTCTTCGAGCCGTCGGATTTCTCCGCGCTGATCGGCGATCCGGAGATTCTCGGTTTCCACATCTCGCCAAAAGGCCGGGGCGGCGAGACACCGTTGCCCGGCAGTTTTTATGCCTGGGCGACGGAGCGTTTTCT
>JAQGKA010000336.1 GCA_028290355.1 Tardiphaga sp.
TGACCCGCGCCCCTGAATCATGCTGAGCTTGGTCGACCGCGGTCGAGCTCGCCCCGGACGTCGGAGTCGCCATTTGAATTTTATCTTCGTCCTCGCGGTCGGTCTCGTCGCCGGCACCATCAGCGGCCTCGTCGGCACCGGCTCGTCGATCATGCTGGTGCCGGTGCTGGTCTATGAGTTCGGGCCGAAGGAAGCGGTGCCGATCATGGCGGTGGCCGCAGTGATGGCCAACCTGTCGCGAATTCTGGCGTGGTGGCGCGAGGTCGACTGGCGCGCCTGTGCGGCCTATTCGATCACAGGCGTTCCCGCAGCGGCCCTGGGGGCGCGGACGCTGCTGGTGCTGCCGTCCCACGCGGTCGATATCGCTATTGGCCTGTTCCTGATCGCGATGGTGCCGGTCAGGCACTGGCTGGCGCGGCATCAATTCACTATCACCCTATGGCACCTGGCCCTTGGCGGGGCGCTGATCGGCTATCTCACCGGCATTGTGGTCTCCACCGGCCCGCTGAGCGTGCCGCTGTTTCTGTTCTACGGCCTCACCAAAGGCGCGTTTCTCGCCACCGAGGCCGCCAGTTCGCTCGGGCTCTATCTCTCAAAGTCCGTCACCTTCCAGCAATTCGGCGCGCTGACGTGGGATGTGCTGCTGAAAGGCCTGATCGCCGGCTCGTCGCTGATGGCCGGGGCCTTCATCGCCAAGCGCTTCGTGCTGCGGCTCGATCCCAACGTGTTCCGGCTGGTGATGGATGGCATCATGCTGCTCGCCGGCCTATCTATGCTATTCAACGCGGCCACTTCCTCCTGACAGCGATTCCCACTGCCCCATGGCCAAAAACTCCCTCTCCTTCGTCTGCCAGAATTGCGGGGCGGCCTATAACCGCTGGCAGGGCAAGTGCGAATCCTGCGGCGAGTGGAATACGCTGGCCGAGGAGGACACCACCGGCGCCACCACGATTCCGGTCAGCGCGCGCTCCAAGCGCAAGGGCCGGCTGTTCAATCTGGAAAGCCTGACCGGCAAGAGCGCGGACGCGCCGCGTATTCCCTCCGGCATGGCCGAGCTCGACCGTGTCACCGGCGGCGGCTTTGTCCGCGGCTCGGTGCTCTTGATCGGCGGCGATCCCGGCATCGGCAAGTCGACGCTGCTGACGCAGGCCACCAGCCTGATGGCGCGCGCCGGCCACCGCGTCGTCTACATCTCCGGCGAAGAAGCCGTGGCACAGGTGCGGCTGCGCGCCGAGCGGCTCGGACTATCGGACGCCTCGGTGCAGCTCGCCTCGGAAACCTCCGTCGAGGACATCGTCGCCACCTTGTCGGAAGGCGCGGTGCCGCGGCTGATTGTGATCGATTCGATCCAGACCATGTGGACCGACACGGTGGAATCCGCGCCGGGCACGGTGACCCAGGTCCGTGCCTCCGCGCAGGCGCTGATTCGCTTCGCCAAGAAGTCCGGCGCCACCATCATTCTGGTCGGCCACGTCACCAAGGACGGCCAGATCGCCGGCCCCCGCGTGGTCGAGCACATGGTCGATGCGGTGATGTCGTTCGAGGGCGAAGGCTCGCAGCAATTCCGCATCCTGCGCGCGGTGAAGAACCGCTTCGGGCCCACCGACGAGATCGGCGTGTTCGAGATGACCGGCCTCGGCCTGCGCGAAGTCTCCAATCCTTCCGAACTGTTCCTGTCGGATCGCGATCTCGGCAGCCCCGGCACCGCGGTATTCGCGGGCATGGAGGGCACCCGCCCGGTCCTCGTGGAATTGCAGGCGCTGGTTGCGCCGACCACCCTGGGCACGCCACGCCGCGCCGTGGTCGGCTGGGATTCCAGCCGGCTGTCGATGGTGCTGGCGGTGCTGGAGGCGCATTGCGGCGTCAAGCTGTCCGGTTACGACGTCTATTTCAACGTCGCCGGCGGCCTGCGTATCAACGAGCCGGCCGCCGATCTCGCTGCCGCCGCTGCGCTGGTGTCCTCGCTGTGCAACGCGCCGCTGCCGACGGATGCGGTATATTTCGGCGAGATCTCGCTGTCCGGCGCCGTGCGCCCGGTAGCGCAGACCTCGGCCCGCCTGAAGGAAGCCGCCAAACTCGGCTTCGGCCGCGCGGTGCTGCCGGAATCGGCGCGTGGCGACGCCGGCGGCGATGCCGGCCTGTCGCTCGGCACCGTCGGTGGATTGACCACCTTGGTGGCGGATATCGCCGCCCGCGGCGTCAAGCCAAGCCGGGACAACAGCAAAAGCACAGAAGCTGAGAAAAACGCCGCTCCGGCCCGATTCAAGCGTCAAGAAGGCTGAAGCGGGGTGACGTGTGACGCCACCCCCGCTATACAGCTCTCGCGCGCGTGGCAAATAACGCAATCATTTAAAACACGCTCCATTAAGCCATCGAAACAATGATGGGATGATGGGCGCGTTAGCGGTTTTCTGGCCTTGCGAGACGTGCCATATCACCGTCACCTGAACCGGCAGCGACACGCCGATTCGCGGGTTTTGAGATTTACGAGCGGACCTGACCAGCCGATGCCGATAACGATTCTCGACCTTGTCCTGCTCGGGGTGATGCTGATCTCCGGCCTGCTCGCGATGGTCCGCGG
>JAQGKA010000373.1 GCA_028290355.1 Tardiphaga sp.
CGGACGTATTCGCTTCTTGATCTCTCGAAGCGACGCCGCCCACAACGCAAGCGTCTCTTCAACCGACGCTGCCCGCGTCCACGATCTTCGAATCATGGTTGCCCATGGATTCAGAAATCTTCATAAAAAGCAACTGTAATGCTAAGATCCGCCACGCCTACCGATGTCTGAACTGAGATGCGATATGACCTTAGCGGACGCCTCGACCGCATCGACAATCGCGTGATAGCCGGTGCAGCGACAATAATTGCCAGAAAGGGTTTCTCGTATCTCGGCCCTCGTCGGCGCGGGCGTGTGCCGAAGCAGCTCTGATGCCTGCAGGATCATACCAGGCGTACAAAATCCGCACTGCAGGGCCGCCCGCTCGAAGAATTGCTGCTGCAAGATTGTGATGTATTCATCGCTCTTCTCTGCATCTATTGTGGTGATGTTGGAGCCGTCCACCTGAACGGCCAGCATGAGGCAGCCCCGAACCACCCGTTGGTCAACGACTACGTTACAGGCGCCGCAGACCCCATGCTCGCAGCCGACATGCGTGCCGGTCAATCCCAAACCGTGCCGCAAGAAATCCACCAGAGACTGGCGCAGGGGCACGTGGGTCGAGACGGCCTCCCCGTTGACCGTGCATTCAATCGCACCTGTTGGCTCGTGCTCCGCGTTGCTCATGTCATCACGCTCCGACCGACCGCACCGATGCCATTTCGAAGGAGGTGCCCTGCAAGGCGGAGGCGATATTGAACCGGATATTCTCCGCCGTCGAGAATGTCCAAACTAGCCCCCAAACATTCAATGACGGCGTCTATCCGCTCATCATCCCCCAGTTTGATGCCGAGAAGAGCATCCTCGATGTTGACCAACCTTCGAGGAAACGCTTCGAGCCCCGCATACACGATCTTGCAACCGACGATGGCGCCTCCTTCGAGCTTCATCATCAAGGCCAAGCCTGCCATGGCGAAATCCCCATGCCGTCGGGCCCGTTCATCGAAGTGGCACCGCCATTCACGGTTGGAAGCGGGGATTTCCACGCGGAGTATAAGTTCGTCCGGCTCGAGCGCCGTCTCGTAAATGCCCTGGAAGAAATCAGATGCTTCGACCACCCGCTCGCCGCGGGAAGACACAATAACAATATTCGCCTCGAGACACACCATACAGGCCGGTAATTCTGCTGCAGGATCGGCAAGTGCAAGGCTGCCGCCGAGTGTGCCACGATTGCGAATCGCTTCGTGAGCGACATGTTTCAGCGCTTGCGCAAGCAGCGGCGCACAGTCAGCGACCAGAGGAGACCGAAGCACGTCGTTGTGCCTGGCAACAGCGCCAATCTGCAATCCCGAGACGCCATTGACGATCTCGTTCATTCCCGCGATCGCGTTGATGTCAACAAGTATGCTAGGTGCGGCCACACGCAGGTTGAGCATAGGTATCAGACTTTGTCCGCCACCGAGAATTGCGGCGTCCGGACCGTGGGTCGTCAGAAGTTGCAAAGCTGCTTCCAGGGATCGAGGTCGCATGTAGTCCACGCGCGCGGGCTTCATTCGCTAGGATCCTCGTCGAATTCCCCCATCGCCCGCAAGACGGCAAAGGGGGTGATCGGCAACTCGTCAATACGTCCGCCAAAGCTGCGCAACGCATCGTTGACGGCATTGAGAACTGCGGCAGGTGCCGCACATGTGCCCGCTTCTCCCGCACCTTTGGCTCCGAGTGTAGATCCGGAAAAGGGCGTCTCGATGTGAGACACGATGATGTCTGGCATGTTTGCGGCCATCGGCAAGAGATAGTCGGCAAGCGTCCCGCTCGCGAACTGGCCGTCTTCATTATATTTGCATTGCTCATATAATGCTTCGCCGATACCTTGGACGACGCCGCCGCGAATTTGTTCATCGACAAGAAGGGGGTTGATGATGCGACCGCAGTCTTCGACGACCCAGTGCTTCAAAGGATGCACTTGCCCGCTCGCCACATCGATTTCAACAAGCGAAGCCTGAATACCATTGGTCGGAAGAAACGTTCCGCCGCCTCGTCCGCCGACGTGCGACACCGTGAGCTGTACATCGAGCCCGTCGGGAAGATCGTAGGGCGTGAAATAGACCATTCGGGCCAGATCCGAGACGCGGATTTGGGTCTGCCCCAAAGACCGATCGATGATCACTCCTTCGACGATGGTCAACTGCTCGGGTTGGGACTGCAGCATCGCCGCCGCAGCTCGCACCAGCTCGCTCCTCATCTTCAGTCCGGCCTGCCATGCGACTTCGCCGGTAATTGCCGCGCCGCGTGAAGACCAGGCACCTCCGCCGTGCGGAGCCGATCCTGTATCGCCCATCGACACTCTGACATCGGCGATCGGTAAACCGATGGCGTCTGCAATGATCTGCGCCAGCCCCTGCTGTATGCCCTGCCCGATCTCTGCTGCGGAGCATTGAGTATCGGCGTTACCTTTGGGATCAATCGTAATCACGACGCTGTCAATGGACGAGACCGCAACACCTCCGCGTCCATACCCCTCAGGACCGGTCGCCGTGAACTCCACAAAACTGGCAACGCCGAAGCCGACGACGCGACCGGCCTCGCGCCACGCCGCCACTTGCGCGACGACATTCTTATAGTCGCAAAGATCGAGCAATCGTTCGAGGCAGGCATGGTGCGATAGATCCATCATTGGCACGCCCATCGGGCTCGTCCAAGGCATCGCATCGCTCCGAACAAAGTTACGGCGACGAAAGTCCAGGGAGCTCTCATTCCTTACAAAGGCGGCTTCTTCGACGAGATCCTCCGTCACGGCGACGGCGATCGGATGGCCCACCGAGCGATACTGACCAACAGGAACCTTATTCTGAAGAGCGGAGCGAAGACGAACCTCGATCTTCTCAAAATTGTAAGCTGCGCCCATCGCGCGAAGCGCGCTCATTCCTTCCGCCGTGCTCGAACGAGGGTAAATCGAAAATGCTCCGAGCCCCTGGATGTCATCAACTTTCATGGCGGTGATCAGCCCGTCTGCGTCGATTGCCATACTGGCTTCGACGACGTGCTCCCGGGCATGAACGTCGGAGAGCATGCTCTCGACACGGTCGGCAATGTATTTGACGGGGCGTCCCAGGATTTTGCTCGCGGCACATACCGCCATCTCTTCGGGATAGACGTGCATTTTTATCCCAAACCCTCCTCCGACGTCCGGACAGACAACCCGCACGTCGCCCAGCGGGATATCGAGCAGATCGGAGAGAATAAGCTGCATCTGATGCGGCATCTGATGCGACATGTAAGCGACAAGCGATCCTGAGCCCGGCTCAAAGCTTGCTAGGATGCTCCTCGGCTCTAACGGTACGCCTGTCTTTCGGTTGAAGCGGAGTCGCTTGGTAACCTTGAAGGCTGCGGCCTCGAAAGCGCGATTCACAAGGCCCTGAACGTGATTGAATTCATAGCAGAGATTGGTGGATGCCCCTGAGTGAACCTTGGCGGCATCTGGAGCGAGCGCTGCCTCCATCGAAAGGATGGCAGGAAGCTCACTCCATTCCACTTCGATCAACTCCAGCGCGTCCTCCGCGATCGCGCGCGAACGGGCGACAACCATCGCGATTGGCTCGCCTTGGAATACGGCAAATTTATCGGCCAATGGACGCTGCTCAGGGGAAAACAGCTCCGGCGCATTCATTAGCCGACATTGCCAGGCTCGGCAGGCAGGTTCCAGGTCACGTGAAATGTAAACCGCAAAGACACCAGGAAGCGCGGATGCTTGCGATACGTCGGACACCGTGAACTGCGCATGCGCATACGGGCTTCGTAAAAAGGCGGCGAATAGTTCGCCCTTCAGGCTGATGTCATCGACGTATTTTCCGCCCCCCATGACCAGGCGCTTCGTCCTAGCTCGAGGAAGCGGACGACCTATGTGAGTGTTCGATATATTCAAAATATTGGCCGTATCGTCATTTATGGATTGAATGACGGGGCACGTCATTTTTCAAACGTACCCCATCCTTCATCGCGTTTCTGGAATTACAGCGCTGCGCCTTTGGTCTCTCGAAGAAGGAATAGCGCGGTGACAAAAACGATTCCGTATGAAATCAGGGCGAACACGGTGATTGCGCTAGACAACGTCGTAGTTGCAGCAAGCGCTCCAACCAGGAACGGGAAGGTACCGCCGATCGCTCGGCCAGCGTTATATGTAAAGCCGACGCCCGCGCCTCGTACTCGGGTCGGAAACAACTCGTTGAGGCAAGCCATCAATGCCGAGTAATATCCGGTTGCAAAGAACCCCAACGGAAATCCCAAGATCAGCATCTGCGTGTCGGTCAGCGGCAAATGCGTATACGCATAAACTGCGCCGGCCGCGAGAGCCGAGAAAAACAGGAACACCGGCCTGCGGCCGAATTTATCTGAAAGCCAGCCCCCCGTCAGATAACCGAGGAAGCAGCCAGAGATCAGCGCGAGCAGGTAGGGCGTCGATGCCAGTATGGAAATCTTTCTTTCGCTGCGCAAGTATTGGGGCACCCACGTCATCAAAGCATAAAATCCGCCCTGCGCTCCAATCGTAAGCAACGACCCGCTAACGGTGGCCCGGATGTTTGCAGATGAGAAAATTTCGGCGATCGAAGATCTCTTCTCGGTCTGTCGGCTAATCACCGACAACGCGGGCTCTTCGACGCTTCGTCGAATGAAGAAGATCAGAAAAGCCGGCAATGCTCCAATGCCGAACATAACGCGCCACGCGGATTCCGGCGGCATCATTGCGAAAGTCGCAGCTTGAATGAGGATCGCGAGACCCCATCCCACAGCATAGCTCGCCTGATAGGCGCCCATCGCACGACCTCTGTGTCTGGCGGCAACGACTTCGGAAAGAGTTACAGCAGCGACGGCTGCTTCTCCGCCAAAGCCGACGCCGAGCAACGCTCGGGCAATCATAAGCTGCGTAATGTCTTGGGCAAAAGCGGATGCCAGGCTGCCAATCGAGAACAGGAGGATCGTGATCTGCATCGTGCGGACGCGACCCACCCGATCGGCCAGGAAGCCGGCCAACCACCCACCCAGCGCGCTGCACAGGACAGTGAGCGAGACGATGCCCCCCATCGTTTTGGCATCGGTAGCGAATACTGCGACCAACGTCCCAATCGCCAGCGGGAAAAGCATGAAGTCCATGCCATCAAGGGTCCAGCCAGCCGTGCACGCCCAAAACGTTTTGCGGCCCCTGCCGCCTAGCGCTGAGTAAAATGCGAAGATCGAACCCTCCGCAGACTCGGTGGGACTGACGTCTTCCGCCTGTGAAACGTTGGTCATTGACTTCCCTGTTATCAAAAAGGACATACATCGAAAAAGTTGATGCGAGGATATTTGTATGATAGTATCTTTGTATCCAATTTGGCGGCAAGCCTGTTTCTCGGATCTGTTTGCACAATTTTAGAGCAGCCTTGAGTTTCTGGCAGAATGCTGGTCTTGGAGTGTTCGAGAGCGGCGTGGCAAATACTGATGGATATATGGCTGCTTGCTTAGCCACGGCTTGCCATCTTGCGGCGGCAAATGGGCGACCGGACCGCAGAAAACCCAATGGGGAACGATGCCTAAGAATGAAGCAACTGCCATCCAGCTGGATCACGCGTCAAATTGGACGAGCGAAAATCGCACGCTCGCTCCTTTGGAACAGGCCTACAATTTCATTTTGGAAGGCATTCTCTCCGGAGAATTATCGCCGGGTATGCGCATCCCCACGGAGGCGATTGCCGAGAGGCTTGGCATCAGCCGTATGCCGGTACGCGACGCCCTTCGGCGCCTTGAAGGGGACGGCGCAATCACAATCTTCGCCAATCGCGGCGCCATGGTTGCCGAGTACTCTCGACACGAAGTTGTTCAACTGATCGAAATGCGCGCCGTTCTGGAGGGCTTGGGAGCACGGTTTGCCTTGGCAAATTTTGGTGCTCGCGAGATGGATGAGCTCTTACATTTGAAGTCCCGCATGGATCGCGCAGAAGGCGATTTAGCGCAGTGGATCGTTCACCACGACGCCTTTCATAATTACATCACCTCTCTCAGCGCGAGGCCGCTGCTCACCAATCAAACCAAAAAGATTCGCTTGATGCTGCGGCCCTATTTCCGGAGGCATCATCAATTTCATCAGGAGCTCGACATCCCCGGATACGAGCATCAAAAGATAATCGATGTCTTGGCTGCAGCCGATCCTGACGTAGTCGAACAAGAGGCCCGCAATCATGCAATGGCCAACGTGAGCAAAGTCGCAAACTTGCTCGATGGTTAAACGGCATCTCGTCCAATGCCGCATGTAATTCGCGAAACCGTCAAGCGCAAAAACAATTCTCCCAGAAGATCAACCTATGACAAACGACAAAGCCTCCATGCTTTTGGCCGGCGGCCGGCTGCTTGATATCGACCATGATCTCCATCATCCGCCCCATCGCGATCTGTTGCTTGAAAATGGAAGAATCGTAGAGGTCGGTGACGCTGCTACAGCGATTGCTAACCGGATTGGAGCAATAAAGTTAGACGTAAGTGGCAAGCTCGTTTTGCCAGGGCTCATCAATGCTCACTATCATTCCCACGATACAATGCTGCGTGGCATGTTTGAACAGCTTCCACTGGATGCATGGATGCTCTACAGCGCCCCAGGGCAATTCGCCAAACTATCGGCTGATTCCGTTGCACTCCGCACGGCGCTCGGCGCATCCGAGAATTTGCTCAATGGCGTAACGACTGTGCAAGACATGCTCTCAATTGTGGGCGACGATTCGCGGCAATTGATCGGCGCACTAAATGCCTACAAGTCGAGCGGCATTCGCACCGTCTTGGCCATTCAGGCATCCGATCGCTCCGCTTGTGATTGCGTTGCTTTCTGGAATCACATGCCAGAAACAACCAAGCGCATGATACCACAAGCGCTTGATCCATCAGCAATCATGCGTCTAATTGAAACGGCAATAGCTGCGCCGAAGCAAGACCGATTGCATTGGGGATTGGGGCCATCGGCCCCGCAGCGCTGCTCTGACGAATTCCTACGATGGGTTGCGCGGATTTCCCAAGAGGCGGATCTGCAAGTCTTCACACACACATACGAATCCCGCTCCCAAGCGGTTCTCGCACGGATGGGCTATGCTGATGGGTCGCTAATCGAACACCTCAATGGCTTTGGCCTCGTGAATCCTCGCCTTACCATCGCGCACGGCGTTTGGATTGCCAACGAGGAGATGCGTCAATTGGGTGCAGCGAAAGCGAACGTAATTTGCAATCCGACGAGCAATCTTAAGTTATTGAACGGATTTGCGCCGATCGTCGCATACGCCGAAGCGGGAGTGAACGTTGGGCTCGGATGCGATAATTGCAGCGGGAACGATGCTCAGAATATGTTCGAGTCGATGAAAATGTTCGCCCTGATGTGGGCGAATTATTCGAAGGCTGGAGAGACTGGCGCAGCCGTTGCAGCCTTCCGAGCAGCCACCATTGGATCTGCTAAGGCGCTCGGCATGAGCGAGGAGATCGGTCTGTTGCGACCTGGCTATAGAGCCGATCTGACTGTGATTGACTTGGACCGCCCGACTTACCGTCCTATAAATAGCGCCATCAGACAGCTCGTTTACGGCGAAACCGGGCGAGGCGTGCATACTGTAATCGTCGATGGAAAAATCGTGGTCCAGGACGGCAAGCTTAAGAATTTTTCAGACGAGTACTTAAGGAACGGCGCGGAAAGGTTAAAGACCGAGATCGCCGATGATGTCATGCGACTTCAACGCGAGAACGCTAAGTTGCTACCCGACATACTCGCCGCGCACGAGCAATCAATCTCATTCCCTTTGCCAATGGACCGGTTTCTGTTGCGCAGGCAGTAAGAACGATGCCAATGGCGGGTAAGCGCCATAAAAGATTACTGTCGCTCAAATTTCTCATCGCTAGAGACCTGCCACTTTCACAATCGGGGCTCCGGACGTTCCGGTTTGCATAGACGTTCAAATTTAGATTCGTCCAACAACCTACTTGGTCAACGCATGATGAGGTGATATAAGCAATCGCTTCTTCATATGCGAGAAGGGGTGTCCGTCTTGAGTTCTATTCGTGATTGGTTGGCTGAACAACACCCCGGCCTTCGGACCTACAAATCCTTCCGAGAAAAAGCCCTGCAATTGAGCGTCGCGGATACCTCGCACAGTGCGCTGTATCGTCTGCTGGCCAATATGGCCGAGCATTTCGTAGTGACGTTCGACGAAGAGCCGCTTCCCGTCGACGTTGCTCAGCATGCCTTTTTGACATTTCTCGACTTGGTCGAAGAGGGCGACCGCTCGATGGCCGGCTCGGTCGAGCAGCAACTGGCGGCGCTCAACAAGATTGCGGCGACCAAACTGTTTTGATCCGACCGCTCCCGCGATCAGACTCCCATGCACATCTGATGTCGCCGCGCCCCGTGAGGCGCGGGGCGGTCATCGCTTGCGCGGCTGCAGCTCCGAGCGGCCGCCATGGCGTGTCGACCAAGCCACGGGGTCGGCGAGAAAGTCCTCTATCATTTGGCTATCGGTGCGATCGAAGCGGGTGCCGAGATCGGCGCGCAGCACGTCGTCCCAGGTCGCCAGCGGATGCAGCGTGAGCCCCGTCTGCGCCAGCCGCTCGGTCGCGCCGGGAAAGGCGGAATGATAAAAGATCGTCAGCACGTCGGTGACCGTCGCGCCGGCCTGCCGCAGCCCGCTGGCGAAAGACACCTTGCTGGTCGCATCGGTGGTGAGGTCGTCGACCAGCAGCACGCGCAGTCCGTCGACCGCGCCGCCCTCGACCTGGGCATTGTGGCCGATGCCGAGCGGCCGCTTGCGCACATAGCGCAGCGGCACGTCTAGCGTATCCGCCAGCCATGACGCGAACGGAATGCCGGCGGTTTCCGCTCCGGCGATGGCGTCGAAGCTGCCGGGCGCGATCGTCGCCGTCACCGCGGCGGCGGCGAGGCGCACGGCCTCGCGGCGAAACCGCGCTTCGCCGATCAGCAGCCGGCAATCGATATAGACCGGACTGGCCCAGCCGGCGGCCAGTACATAGGGCCGGTCGCGGCTGACATGGATGGCCCGCGCTTCGAGCAGCAGCCGCGCCGTGGCGGCGCCGATCTCTTCCGGCGTCATGGCCGGACCTCGCCGAGCGACCACGGCAGCTCCTCGTTGCCACGGAACACCACCACCTCGTCATCTTCCACCATGACGGCGGCGGGCAGCGCGCCGGGACGGCGCAGCAATTCGATGGTGCCGCTGTTCGGAGTCAACCCGTGGAAGCGCGCGCCGCTCAGCGAGGCGAATGCTTCCAATTTGTCGAGCGCATTCTCCTCGTCGAACACCTGCGCATAGGTCTGCAGCGCCGTGGCGCCGGCGAACACGCCGGCCGAGCAGCAGCTGGATTCCTTGTTGCGCGCGGTATGCGGTGCGGTGTCGGTGCCGATGTAGAAGCAGGTGTCGCCGGAGATCACGGCGCGGCGCAAAGCGAGGCGATGATGCTCGCGCTTGGCCACCGGCAGGCAATACAGATGCGGCCGCAGCCCGCCCTGGAACAGCGAGGTGCGGTTGATCATCAGGTGATGCGGCGTGATAGTGCCGGCGACGCGCGGCGCGTGCGCCCGAACGATCTCCACCGTCTCCTGCGTGGTGACGTGTTCGATCACCACCTTGAGGCCCCGATAGTCTTTCAGAAACGGCAGCAATACCTGCTCCATGAAAACCTGCTCGCGATCGAAGATGTCGACGGCGGGATCGGTGGCCTCGCCGTGGATCAGCACCGCCATGCCGATCCGCTCCATCCGCTCCAGCACTGCGCGAATGGCATTCAGGTCCTTGACGCCGTGCGCCGAATTTGTCGTGGCGCCGGCGGGATAGAGCTTGGCCGCAAGCCAGACGCCTTCGGCATACCCCTTCTCGATCTCATCCGCCGATGTATGGTCGGTCAGGTAGCAGGTCATCATCGGCTGGAAGTCGTTGCCCTCTGGACGGGCCGCGAGGATGCGGCTGCGATAGGCTTCGGCCATCGCCACAGTGGTCACCGGCGGCACCAGGTTCGGCATGATGATGCCGCGGGCGAACTGCGCCGTGGTGAACGGCAGCACCGCGCGCAGCATGGCGCCGTCGCGCAGATGGATGTGCCAGTCGTCGGGCCGCCGGATCGTCAGGCTGTCGACCGACTTGCTGTGCGGCTTCGCCGCGGCGTCAAACAGGGTATCGAGTGTCATAGGGCGGCCTCCGCAAGGACTTTGCGCATCACCGCAACGCCCAGCATAAAGTCAACAATCTTCATGTCCTCGTGGGGATTATGCGAGCCGTTTTCGTTGCGGATGAAGATCATGGCGCTGGGAATGCCGGCATTGGCGAATACCGCGGCGTCATGGCCAGCGCCGCTGGGGATCGGTTCGTCGGGCAGGTCGAGGTCGCGGGCGGCGACCCGCAATTTTTCGACCAGGCCGGGGTCCATGGTCGCCGGCGCCGACTGCAGCCGGCGGTCGAGCCTGAACTCGACGCCGCGGTCGTCGCCGATCGCGGCGCATTCCGAAACGAACAGGTCGTAAAAGGCTTCGAGCGTCTCCTGGCTTTGGCTGCGCATCTCGAAACTGAATTTGACGTTGCCGGGAATCCGCGCGATGGCGTGCTCGGAGCTGTCGGTGCCCATCACGCCGGAGGTGATCACCAGATCGCGGCCGCGTTCCAGCAGCGTGCGCCAGTGCCGATCGAGATGGGTGATCAGCTCAGCGGTGGCGAACACCGCGTCGCGGCGCAGCCAGCGCGGCACGGCGCCGGAATGGCCGGCCTCGCCGATGCATTCCACCGTGCGATGCCGCACGTTGCCGCGGATGCCGGTGACGATGCCGATCGGCAGTTCGCGCGCCACCAGCACCGGACCCTGCTCGATATGCAGTTCGATCCAGGCGGCGACGCTTTTGCTGTCGAGCAGCGGTTCGCCACGCGAGATGCGATCGACGTCCGCGCCGACGTCA
This sequence comes from Tardiphaga sp., assembly GCA_028290355.1. Lineage (GTDB taxonomy): Bacteria > Pseudomonadota > Alphaproteobacteria > Rhizobiales > Xanthobacteraceae > Tardiphaga. The sequence continues at coordinate 10,940 of JAQGKA010000373.1, forward strand.
CGCATGCAATCGATCAGCGCTCGGCCGGTGACCGCGTGCTGCGTGGCGAGATCGTCCGGCGTGAGGCGGCCGAACAGCGCGCTGGAGCCCATATAGGCCTTGCCGAACCAGGCGCTTTCCTCGCCGCGCAGCGCCAGCAGCTTCATTGTCCGCCGCGGCCGGAAGCCGCCGCGCTTCAGTCCCGCCAGAATCGCGAGACCGGCGATCACGCCGGCGCCGCCATCGTAATTGCCGCCCTGCGGCACCGAATCGAGGTGCGAGCCGCAGGCGAGAAAGGGCAGGCCGGGATCGCTGCCCGGCAGCGTCACCACCAGGTTGGCGCCGGCGTCGCGCTCGGTGTCCAGGCCCTGTGCTGTTGCGGCGTTCTCGATGATGTCGAGCGCCAGGTTTTCCCCCGCGCCGAAACTTTCGCGGGTGATGCCGACGCCGTCGAACGTCGCCTCGCGCAAGGCCGTGAACAGCTGTTCGCAGAACGCTTCGTCACGTGCGCTGTCCATCACCGGGATCGGCGGCTCGGAAAGAACGATCGTCATTGCGGCGGCGCTACCCAGGCGAGTTCGACCTCGTCGGATTCCTCGTTCAACACGGCGCCGATCAGGTCGGCGACCCGGGCTATGTCGCGGCGTTCGCAGAACCTGACCAGCCCGTCGATGATGGTTGTCATCGCCGCCGGCTGCACGAAGGTCGCGGTGCCGACCTGCACGGCGGCCGCGCCGGCCAGCATGTATTCGATCGCATCCTCGGTGGTCGAAATGCCGCCGCAACCGATCACTGGAATCTTCACGGTCCGGGCACATTGATAGACCTGACGCAGCACAATCGGCTTGATCGCGGGGCCGGACAAACCGCCCATGATGTTGCCGAGGCATGGCTTGAAGGTTTCTAGGTCGATGGCCATCGCCAAAATGGTGTTGGCGACCACCAGCGCGTCGGCGCCGGCAAGCTCGGCGGCGCGCGCTACGTCGGGCAGGTCGCCGGTGTTCGGCGTCAGCTTGACCCACAGTGGCAGCGGAGTCGCCGCGCGCAGCAGGCGCACCACGGATTCGGTGGACGAAGCGCGCATCGCGAACGCCTTGCCGTCCTCTTCGATGTTCGGGCAGGAGATGTTGGCTTCGATGACATCAACGCCGGGCACCGACATTTCCGCAGCTAGCTGTGCGAAGTCTTCGGCAGTCGGCGCAGAGATGCTGACCACCAGCGGCGGCTTGTAGCCGGCGTAATACGGCAGGGTGTGTTCAAGGAAGTACAGCACGCCCTTCGACGGAATGCCGATCGAATTGATCAGCCCGCCGGCGCGCTCCACCACCCGCGGCAGCGGATTGCCGGCGCGCAGCTCGCGCGTGATGGTCTTGGTAACGAAGGCGCCGAGCCGGTTGAAGTCCATCACCTTGTCGAGACCTTCGGCGAAGGTGCCGGAGGCCGGCATCACCGGATTGGCCAACGTCAGGTTGCCGATGCGGACGGAGAGATCGATCACGGCAGTGCCTCCATCATGTCGAACACCGGCCCATCCCAGCACACCCGGCGACTCACGATCTCGCCGCCGACATTGAAGTCCCGCACGCAGCAGAAGCACAGCCCGATGCCGCAGGCCATCTGCTGCTCCATCGCCACCTGGCCGGGAATCTCGAATTCGCGGGCCAGCCGCTGCTGCACGCGCAACAGTCGGCTGGAGCCGCAGGTATAGAAGGCTTGGCAGCGGTTTTCGGCAATCAATCCACGCAGGATGCGTTCGATGTGCGCCGGCCCGCTGGTACCTTCCGAATCGGTTACGGCGATGACGTCGGCGCCTTGCCCGGTGAACAGATCGACCGACAGCACCAGTTCGGGCCGTCGCGCGCTGAAGATCGCCGTCACCCTGGTGCCGTTGGCTTTGGCCGCCTTTGCCAGCGGCGCCAGAGTGGCGAGGCCCGCGCCGCGCCCGATCGCCACGATATGACGCAGCGACGGATCGAGCGTGAAGCCGGCGCCGAGCGGCCCCATGATGTCGACGCTGTCGCCAGCGCCGAGCGTCGCCAGACCGCGCGTTCCGGCACCGGCGATCTTGTAGAGAAATTCGACTTCGCCGCGGACGGGATCGGCGCCGTACAGGCTCATCGGCCGCCGCAGGAACGGCTGTGCGCCGTCGCTGTGCGGGCACAGCAGTTGAAAGAACTGACCGGGCTGCGCCGAGGCCGATACCGCGCCGCAGCGCACGACGAGATGGCGGTATTCCGCGTTGACGCAATCGTTGGAAATCACTTCGGCGATTTCGCCGACGACGGACGGTGTCCACGGCGCCGCGCTGTCTGTTGCCCGCCCGGCCTGCGAGATCGTCTGTTCGATGGTCATGAGGGCCTCGCAGGCTGGGATATCGTCATGCTCAGGTCAGTTCGGCGCCGCGGCGGTCCGGGATCATCAGCCAGAACACCAGGATGTCCGCGATATAGAGCAGCGCCAGCAGCGCGATCGCGGTATCGAAGCCGTAGGATGCAGCCACCGCGCTGACCACGATCGGACCGAGGCCGCCGACGGCGCGGCCGATGTTGAACAGCACGTTTTGCGCCGTGGCGCGCGCCGCCGTCGGATACAGTTCGCTCATCAGCGCGCCGTAGCCGCCGAGCATGCCGTTGACGAACAGACCCATCACGGCGCCGCCGATCAGCAGCGCGGTGGGATCGGTCAGTCTCGAGTACACCACCACCATGACGGCCGCGCCGAGCATGTAGCTGATGAAAGCCGGGCGGCGGCCGAGACGATCGGCGGCGTGGCCGAACAGGAAGATGCCGAGCGCCATGCCGGCGATCGTCACCGCCGTCCAGGTCGCCGACTGCGCCAGGCCGAAGCCGAAGCGGGTGGAAAGATAGTTCGGCAGCCAGATCATCACGCCGTAGTAGCCGAAGTTCTGCACCGAGCAGAGAAACACCATCGCGATGCTGATCCTTGTTGTCTCGGCATCCTTGACGAGCAGGTTGATCGGCAGGCTGCCTTTTTGCGCATGCGCGCTGCGCTCAACGAATACGTCGGGCTCGTGCAGCGAATGGCGGATGAAATAGGCCGCGGCAGCGGGCAGGATGCCGATCGCGAACATGCCGCGCCAGCCGATGATCGGCAGCAGCAGCGGCGTCACGATCGCCGCCGTGAGTACGCCGAGCTGCCAGCCCAGTCCGACATAGGACGACACACGCGCGCGCTTCGACGCCGGCCAGACCTCGGCGACCAGCGCCATGCCAATGCCAAACTCACCACCAAGCCCGATGCCGGCAATGGTGCGATAGATCAGCAGGTCCCAGTAGCCCTGCGCCAGCGCGCACAGGCCGGTGAAAACGGCGAACAGCACGATGGTCCAGGTCAGCACGCGAACGCGGCCGATGCGGTCCGACAGCATGCCGAACATGAGGCCGCCGATCACCGCGCCGATCAGCGTCGCAGTGACGAGCGAGGCCGCCTGCGCCGGTCCGAAGCCGAGGTCTGCGGAAATCACCCGCAGCATGAAGCCGAGGATCAGCAGGTCGAAGCCGTCCATGGCGTAGCCGAGCGCGGAGCCGAGCAGCGCCTTGCGGGCCTCGGTCTCCCTGACTGGTGTGAAACTTCTTTCAAACGCGACGTCTGCAGTGTCCTGAAAATGACTCACGGTAATCTCCGTTCGGGATAGCGGTCAAAAATGAAAAAGCGGTCCCGGCCGCGACCGCGGTGGCGGTCTCGGGGGATCTGTCTCTCAAGCGCAAGGTGCAGCGTCGAACGAACGACCAATCCTCCCGCGCGTTGCTGCGCCGCCCGGAAGAATTGAGGGGATGATCGCGGATTCTCTCCGCCCCGGTTTCGAAGAGTGAAGTTTCACACCGGCGTCGTATAAAAATCAAGATTATTCTATAAACATAGACTGGCTATTTTTTAGCCGCGCCCTGCCCCCGTCAGATCTGCGGCTCTTTCAGACATTTGCGCAGCAATGCTGCGCCGCTGACGCCCTTGGCGGCGCGACTCCACATCTGTTCGGCCAGCTTCTGGTAGAGATCGACGGCTTCCCGGGCAGCCGTCACGGTGGCGACGCCGAGCCGGACATTCGGCAGTTCACCGAGGCGGAACGGGCTGACGGCGACCAGCACCGAGCCGTCGCGGCCGCGGCAAATCTCGAAGGTCTGGTTCGGCAGCGTGTCATCAACGACGCCGATCTGGATCCCCATCGGCTCGTTTTCCATGATCACCGCGATCCGCTCGACCTCGCGCCGCGCCGCCTGCCGCCGCCGCTCGCGCTGGGGCTTGGAAAGATCATAAGTACCGATCAGCCCGGTTCGCAGTAGCCGCCGGATTTGAGTGGCGCCGACGATGCCGGCGAAGCTGGGACCGCCTTGCGCGATGGTGCTGCGGCGCGCGGACAGAATCGCGACCAGGTTCTCGATTTCGAGCTGCGCCTTCCGGCGGTTCGGAAGCTTTTCCGGAAGCCCTTCGATCAGCATGTCCTGCAGTAGTTTGGGATATTCGTCAGAGGTCAGCAGGAAGGTGACCGGCTCGTAGTACACCACCACGCGATCGGCCGCGGCATCGATCTGGCGCAGCCGTTCGAAATAGGCAATCGCGCTGGAGAAATATTCGGTGCCGACGCCAAGGATCGAAGGCAGCGAGGTCTCGAGCAGCTCCGCTATGCGCTCCAGCGTCTCCAGCTTCACCGGGCCTTCGCCCCTCTCATAATTATATAGCGCCGCGCGCGAAATCCCGAGTTGCTCGGCGGCCTGATCGGGGGAAAGACCCGCTCCAATCCGATAGGCCCTGAGACGTTGTCCAACCTGCACATAATCAATTGTCATGCACGAACAGTATCGGGATTTTCGGCCAACTCAAATTGGGCGATCCGTACTGAGGCCGAATGTTGTTGCCCCCTGGGCAGGCCGACAAATCTGATGTCGATCGGCCGGGTCGTGAGCCACCGATTTCAGCGTTCTGCTTACAGGGGCAGCAGAAATGCCCTCGCCGGGCCTCGCTTACCCAGAGTGCCACAAAGTCTAAATAGCTGGAAAAACTACCATAATTTGAACTAACGCCAGGAGTTGCGGGTTGGCACGATCATTGCTTCGGTCCGTAATAACATCGGTATACCATCGGTATGATGCCCCCTGGGTTTTGATCCGCTTTTGGCCAGTGAGTGCAACGCATGTCTCTGCTTCCTGAAAATACGACGCTTTGGATTTCCGGCGTCCGGGTGCTGCTGCCCGATGGAGACTGGCATCAGCCGGAGATCGCGGACATCGCCATTGCAGACGACATGATCGTCGGCATCGCACCGCGCTACGAACTCGGTCCCGGACAGGCACCACCGGAGACGCTCGACGCGCGCGGCCATCTCGTACTGCCGGGCTTCGTCAACGCACATTATCATTCGCATGATGTGCTGGCGAAGGGCACGCTCGAGGAAGTGCCGCTCGAGCAATGGCGGCTGTTCGCGCTGCCGGCGCAGTATCCGCCGCGCTCTCTTGCTGAGGTTCGTGCCCGCACCCTGCTCGGCGCCATCGAGTGCCTGCGATCGGGCATGACGACTGTGCAAGACATGCTAACGCTCTATCCGTTCGATCCCGCGCATCTCGCAACCGTGCTGCAGGCCTACAAGGACATCGGCATCCGCGTCGTGTTCTCGCTGCAATATGGCGACCGCAAGGGCCTCGACACCGTGCCGTTCTGGAAGGAGGTGTTTCCTCCGGAATTCCACCATCTGCTGTCGAGCGCCGCGGAGCCGGAGAAGAATTTCGACCTGCTAGCCTATTTCGAGGCGACCTGCCTGAAGGCGGCACCGCAGCCGCGGCTGCACTGGGCACTCGGCCCCTCCGCGCCGGAGCGCTGCACGCCGGAACTGATGGCGCGCACCGTCGCACTGGCGCGGCGCTACGACATCCCGGTCTATTCGCACATCTACGAATCCAAGGGCATGGCGCTGCAGGCAAGGCTGGAGTTGCAGCAGTATGGCGGCTCGCTGATCCGCCGTCTCGAAGCCGAAGACTGCCTCGGCCCGCACATGAATTTCGCACACAGCGTCTGGCTCGCGCCCGACGAAATCGAGATTCTGGCGAAGACCGGTGCCGGCACCGTGCTCAATCCGCAGGGCAATCTGAAGATGCAGTGCGGTCTGCCGCCGATCAAGTCGCTGATGAATGCCGGCGTGCGCATCGGACTCGGCTGCGACAATTGCAGCTGTTCGGACGCCCAGAACATGTACGCCGCGATGAAGCTGTTTTCGCTGCTGGCCACGGTCGGCGACCTGCGCAAAGGACCGCCGCCGGCGCTCGAAGCGCTGAAGGCGGCGACCGAAGGTGGCGCGCAGGGCGCGCGGCTCGGTCATCTGATCGGCAAACTCGCGCCCGGCTACAAGGCCGACCTGTCGATTCTGGATCTCTCGGATCCAAGCTTCGTTCCCCTCAACAGCGTCGCGCGCCAGCTCGTGCACATCGAAGGTGGCCGCGCCGTACGCCACGTCATGGTCGATGGAAACTGGGTGATCAAGGACCGGCGCTTCGTCACCATCGATGAGGCCGCGATCTTCGCGGAGGTCGAGGCTGTGATGCCGACCTTCCGCAAGGACTTCGCCGACATCACCGCGCGCGTCGCGCGGCTGCAGCCCTGGCTCGACGAGGCGCAGCAGAAAATTGCGGACACCGATGTCGGCATCGAACGGCTGCCGCGACTGAGCTAGCAGGTTTTAGACCGCTTTCACCGCTCTCATTTCCCTGAAAGGCCCAAGATGAAATCGTTCTTCTCCTTCAAAGCCTGCGCTGCATTCGCCGCCGCGATCTGCTTTGCCACCCCGGGCGTTGCCGCCGATCTCATCCCGATCAAGTTCTCGCTCAGCTTCTCGCTCGCCGCCGATGCCGCGCCCTATTTGCTGGCGCTGGAACGTGGCTATTTCCGCGAGGCCGGACTCGACGTGACCATCGATGCATCCTCCGGTTCGGGCGAGGCGGTCATCCGCGTCGCGTCGGGCGTCTATCAGATGGGTTCTTCGGATTTTGCTACCTTGGTCGAATTCGCCAGCCGGCAGCCGGCGGTTTCCCCCAAGGCCGTGGCCGTGATCTACGACCGCAGCCCGCAGGCGATCATCACGCTGGCGACGTCGGGCATCACCAAGCCGTCCGATCTGGCCGGCAGGACGGTCGGCGGCGGCGCCACCGACGGGCCCGCCCGGATGTTTCCGGCCTTCCTGAACGCGGCCGGCGTCGCCAAGGATGCCGTCAAATGGCGCCAGATCTCGCCGCAGATCCGCGATTCCATGTTGCTGACCAAGCAGGTCGATGCCGTCGCCGGCAATGACTACACCAGCTGGTTCAACATGAAGGCCAACGGCGCCAAGCTGGAAGACATTCGCATCATTCCCTATGCCGATTTCGGCCTCGATGTGTACTCCAACTCGATCATCGCCAGCATCTCCCTGCTGAAGGAGCATCCCGAAGCGGTCCAGGGCTTCGTCAATGCCGCGCTGCGCGGCTGGCGCGAAGCCGTCGCGGATCCGAAAGCCGCCACAGCGACGCTTCTGAAGCGCGACAAGCTGATCAATGGCGACATCGAACTGGAGCGGCTGGTTTTCCTGCTCAAGACCGAGGTCATGACGGATCACGCCAAGAAGCACGGCATCGGTCCGATCGATCCGAAGCGGATGGAACAGAACATCGCCACCATCACCGAAAGCTTCGGCCTGACTGCGGCGCCCGCGCTCTCCGCCGTCTATGACGGACGCTTCGTCGCTGCGCCTGCGAAGTGATGACGGCAACCGACACGGCTGGCGCACAGGGAAAGGGGAAACAAATGCCTGAAAGTGCCAAGCTTCCCCCTGAAGTGCCGGCTGCCGGCGAGTTCGTTTCGGAAACCGGCGGTCTCGTCGCGCGGCTTCACGGGCAGTTGCATGAAATGCTGCTGACCCATGAAATCCCGCTCGGCCAGCCGCTGTCCGAACGCCATTTATCGGTCCGGCTCGGCGTGTCGCGCACCCCGCTGCGCGAGGCACTGCGCCGCCTCGAGGGCGAAGGCTTCATCGAGCGACGCAATGGCGTGCTCGAGGTCAAGCGCATCATGCTCGAGGAATTCGTGGATCTCCTGAAGATCCGGCGGCTGCTAGAAGTCGAAGCGGCGGGAGCCGCCGCCGGCGCGATCGACGCCGACAAGATCGCCGAGCTGCGCGCCAAGCTTGCCGCTTTACTAGCGACCGAAAAGGCCGAGAACCGGCAGCGCATCGAGCTCGACCTCGATCTGCACCGTGCCATTTGCGACCACTGCGGCAATCGCAGCATGGCCGAGTTGATCGAACAGTTGCGTCGCAAGTCGATGCTGTTCGCCAGGCCGCCGGCGCCACAGAATTTTCGCGAAGCCATCAAAGAGCACACGCGGCTGCTCGACGCGCTGGCCGACGGCGATGCCGCGGAAGCCCGCGACGCCATGGCCGACCATATCGACACAGTCCTGAAGAATGTCCTTTCCCGACTGCTGAAGCGATGAGCGGGATCACCGACCGGAGACCTCTATGACCACACCCGCCACGCCCGACACCGCAGCGAGCGGCCCCATGCTGTTCCGTCCGAAGACCATGCGTGGCCTGACCGTTCGCAACCGCATCGCCGTCTCGCCGATGTCGCAATACCGGGCGGTCGACGCCGCGCCGACCGACTGGCATCTCGTCCATCTCGGCAAGTTCGCGCTCGGCGGCGCCGGCATCGTGTTCTGCGAGGAAACCTCGGTCTCCGAACGCTCGCGCAAGACCTATGATTGCCCCGGCATTTATACCGACGCGCAGGCCAAGGCCTGGCGCCGGGTCACCGACTTCATCCGCGGCAACGGCGCCGCAGCCGCGATCCAACTCGGCCATGCCGGCCGCAAGGTCGCGACGCGCGCGCCGTGGGATGGCTTCTCGCCGCTCGGCGCCGCCGATGCGGAAGCCGGTCGGCCGCCATGGTCCGGCCTCGCGCCCAGCCCTATTCCATTCAAGGACGGCGCGATGGCGCCGAAGGAAATGGACCAGGACGACATCCGTTATGTGATCCAGTTGCACGTCGATGCGGCGAAGCGTTCGCTCGACGCCGGCTTCGACATCTGCGAGATTCATGGCGCACACGGCTACATCGTGCAGCAGTTTCTGTCGCCGATCACCAACAAGCGCACCGACGCCTATGGCGGCGACCTCGCAGGACGCATGCGCTTCGGCCTCGAACTGATCGAGGCGGTGCGCGCAGCCTGGCCCGCCGACCGTCCGCTGTTCTTCCGCGGCTCCTGCGTCGATGGCCGCGGCGGCATCTGGAATCTCGAAGATACCATCGTGCTGGCAAAGGAGCTGAAAGACCGCGGCGTCGACGTGTTCGATTGCTCCTCCGGCGGCATTGACGGTCCGCTGACGCTGCATGTCGTGCCGCGGGTGCCGGGCTATCACGTCCCCTTTGCGCGCCGCATCCGGGCCGAAGTCAGCATCAACACGATGGCGGTCGGCCTGATCACGAAGGCGGCGCAGGCGGAAAGCTACCTTGAGGCCAGCGACTGCGATTTCGTCGCGCTGGCGCGCGAGATGCTGTGGAATCCGAACTGGCCGATCCACGCCGCCAAGGAGCTGGGCGTGGCGAAGCCGCATGAGTTGTTGCCGCCGCATTATGCGTGGTGGCTGCAGAAGCGCGAAGAAACCATCGAGATATCGGCAAAGGAACATCATGACACTTCCGTCGCCTAGCCGTCCGTTCGCGGAGGTCTCCGAGGTCTCGATGTATTACGGCGGCGCGCATGGCACGTTGGCACTGGAGGACGTCACGATGAACATCGGCCACGGCGAGATCGTCGCCGTGGTTGGCCCTTCCGGCTGCGGCAAGTCCACCCTGATGCGCCTGATGAGCGGCCTGTGGCTGCCCACCGAAGGCGGCGTCATCATCGACGGCCGCGAGGTCGATCGCCCATTGTCGGTCGTCGGCATGGCGTTCCAAAATCCGACGCTGCTTCCGTGGCGCACGATTCTGCAAAACGTGATGCTGCCGCTGGAAGTCGCCGACGAGCACCGCGGACGCCTCAGGAAGCACCGCGCCGAATATACCGCCAAGGCGCACGAACTCCTGAAACTGGTCGGCCTTGCCAGCTTCGAAGACCGGCTGCCGCACCAGCTTTCGGGCGGCATGCAGCAGCGCGCGTCGCTGTGCCGGGCGCTAATCCACGATCCGAAGCTCTTGATGCTCGACGAGCCGTTTGCTGCGCTCGACATCTTTACGCGCGAGGACCTGTGGGCCGTACTGGAGAACGTCTGCCTGGTTTACAAGCCGACAGTGGTGCTGGTGACGCATGATCTGCGCGAGGCGGTTTATCTTGCCGACCGCGTGCTCGTGATGTCGGCGCGACCCGGCCGCATCATTGCAGAGCGGACCGTGCCGTTCGAACGGCCACGTCGCCGCGAGGACACCCTTTCCCCCGCGTTCAGCGCGATGGTTCAGGAACTTCGCGACCTGATCGATCTGGCGCGCCATTCCGTTGCCGGAGTTCCTGAACATGTCAGTTGAGTTGATCCTTCCCCGTCAGCAATCGCCGGATGTCGCCGCGGCGCGCGCGAAGGCTCGTCTCATTCGTGACCGGCAGCGCGTACTCGCGATCCGTCGGCGCAAGCGGCTGGAAACGGCGTTGCCGTGGCTGATTATCATCGCCTTCGTGGCGCTGTGGGAGCTGTTCGTTCGGGCGCTTGGAATTGCGGAATTCGTGCTGCCCGCGCCGAGCACCGTCGTGCGCAGCATGATCCGATGGTACGAGCCGCTTCTGCTCAACGCCGGGGTAACACTGCTGACGACGTCGATCGGCTTTGCGGCGGCGATCGTGGTCGGCCTGGTGATGGGCGTGGCACTTGGATCGTCGACCCTGATCTATCGCGGCGTCTATCCGCTGCTGATCGCCTTCAATAGCGTACCGAAGGTAGCGGTCGTGCCGGTGCTGGTACTGTGGTTCGGCGTCAACTCGATTCCGGCCATCATTACGGCCTTCGTGATCAGCGTATTTCCGATCGTGGTCAATGTCGCCACCGGCATCGCCACCATCGAGCCGGAGCAGCGCGACGTGCTGCGGGCGCTGGGCGCGCGAACGACGGATATCGTGATGAAGGTAGGCCTGCCGCGCGCGATGCCTTACTTCTTCGCCTCGCTGAAGATCGCCATCACCGTGGCCTTCGTCGGCAGCATCACCGCCGAAACCGTCGCGTCCGAATCCGGCATCGGCCACCTGATGATCGTGGCCTCGTCGCGCTTCGACGTGCCGCTCGTCTTTGCCGGCCTGATCGTCACCGGAATCATGGGCGTCGCGATGTATGCGGTCGCCGCGGTGATCGAGAACCACACCACCAAATGGGCCACGCGCGGCCAGGACAACTTCTGACCATGCGACACAGACAGGCCGGCGCATGAGCCACCACGACGAGCCGGATGGATGGATCGGCAGGAGCCTGCTGCGCAAGGAGGATAACCGTCACCTCCTCGGCGCCAGCACCTTCGTGGGCGATATCCGGATGCCCGGCATGCAGGACATCGCCTTCGTCCGCAGCGGCTCGGCGCATGCCCGCGTGGTCGACATCGAGAAGCCCGCCGGTCTTGAGCAACGGGTCTATACGCTCGCCGATCTCGGTCCGATCTGGTCGCTGGACTCGGGCCCGGAGATGGCGAGCTTCCGCAGCGTTCCATATCCGCCGCTGGCGTCGGACCGGGTGCGCTTTGTCGGACAGACCGTCGCCGCCTGCATGGCACCGACCCGGGCAGAGGCGGAGGACATCGCCCAGCAGGTCGTGCTCAATGTCAACGAACTGCCCGTCGTGATCGATACTGTCGATTCGCTGAAGCCGGGCACCGGCACGTTGTTCGACGGATGGACCGACAATGCCTTCGTGCATGCCACCATCGCCGGCGGCGACATCGCCAGTGTGGCCGGCGCGCCGGTGCAACTGCGCCGCCAGTTCAAGATGAACCGGCAGTCAGTGGCGCCGCTCGAGACCCGGGGCATCGTCGCCTGGTGGGATTACCGACTCGACGAACTCGTGGTCTACATCTCCAACCAGGGCCCGCATGTGCTACGACACGGGCTGGCCCAGACGCTTGGCCTGCCCGAGCACAAACTGCGGGTCATCGCGCCCGACGTCGGCGGCGGCTTCGGCAGCAAGAACCGTCTGATGCCCGAGGACATCACCGTCGCGGCGATCGCCATGAAATGCGGCCATCCGGTGCGCTGGATCGAGGATCGTCGCGAGCATCTGATCTCCGGGGTGCAGGCCCGCGAACACTACTATGACCTGACGCTGTATGCGGAGCGCAACGGTCGCATTCTCGGCCTCAAGGGCGAGTTGTTCGTCGATGCCGGCGCCTATTCGCTGTGGCCGTCGGGGCCGTTCATGGAATCCAGCATGGCGGCGCGCAACCTCCCGGGACCGTACCGGATCGAGCATCTTCACGTCGAAACTCATACGGTGGCGACCAACAAGGCGCCGCTCGGCCCGTATCGCGGCGTCGCGCGCCCCGGCGCCTGTTTCGCGATCGAGCGTGCCATTGATGAACTGGCGCACGAGCTCGGGATGGACCCGGTCGAGCTGCGCCGGATCAACCTGGTACGCGCCGTCGACATGCCCTTCGAGACCATCGGCGGGCTGTCGCTCGACACCGGCGACTATCCTGTTGCGCTCGAGGCGGTGGTCGAGATGCTCGACATTCCCGCGGTGCGCGCCCGCCAGGCGCGCGGCGAGAAGGATGGCCGCCGCATCGGCATCGGTTTCGCCGTCTATACCGAACAGAGCGGTCACGGCACGATCGAATGGACCAAACGCAAATCGCGCGTCGTGCCCGGCTACGAATCCGCGACGGTGCGGATGCTGCCCGATGGCACAGTGCACATCGCGGTCGGCATTCTCAATCACGGCCAGGGCCTCGAGACCACCCTCGCCCAGGTCGCGGCGCATGAGCTCGGCATCGATCCGTCGCAGATATCGATCCGGCACGGCGACACCGGCACCACCCCGTTCGGCTTCGGCACCTTTGCGTCGCGCAGCATGGTATTTTCCGGCGGCGCCGTCGCCAAGGCCAGCGCGCTGCTGGCCGACAAAGTGCGCCGCATCGGCGCGCACCTGTTGCAGGCGCCGCTCAAGGCGGTGACGATCAGCGCCGGCGCCGCGCACGCCGGCCGAGCCAGCGTGCCGATCGGCGAGATCGCCCGGGTCGCCAACATCCGGCCGGAAATGTTGCCGCCGGACGTCAGCCCTGGACTCGAGGCCACGGCGACCTACGAGCCGCCGGATTCCGGCGGCGTCTATTCCTACGGCGTGCACGCCACGGTGATCGCCGTTGATCCCGAGACCGGCGTGGTCGAGCTGCTGCAATATGCCGTGGCGGAAGATTGCGGGACCATGATCAACCCGATGATCGTGGACGGCCAGATCATGGGCGGCGTCGCGCAAGGGATCGGCACTGCATTGTACGAAGAATCGCGCTACGACGAATCAGGCGAGCCGCTGGCGACGACCTTCGGCGACTACGTGATGCCATGCGCGCCGGAAATTCCGTCGTTCCAGATCAAGCATTTCGTCACCAGCGCCCGCAACACGCTGCATGGCATCAAGGGCATGGGCGAAGGCGGCGCAATCGCGCCGCCGGCGGCCATCGCCAACGCGCTGGCGGATGCGTTTCGCGACATCGGTGCGGCCTTCAACGAGACGCCACTAACGCCGCGCCGCGTCTCCGACGCCGTCGCCCGCGCGCAAGGGGATGCAGCATGAAGCCCGCCGCTTTTGAATACAGTCGGCCGGACACGCTGTCCGACGCAATCCGGCTGCTGGCCGAGGCCGACGGTTCGGCGGCGCCGATCTGCGGCGGACAATCGCTGCTAGTACTGATGGGCCTGCGCCTTACCATGATCGAACGGCTGGTCGACATCTCGCGCCTGCCGGAGCTCGGCGAAATCCGTGATGACGGCCGCGACGTCTTCATTGGCGCCTCGACGACCCACGCCGCGATCGAGGATGGCCTGATCCCGGATCCGTCCGCCGGACTGATGCCGCGCATCGCTGGCAAGATCGCCTACCGCGCCATCCGCAATCTCGGCACTATCGGCGGCAGCGTCGCGCTGGCCGATCCGGCGGCGGACTGGCCGGCCTGCCTGATCGCGCTGGACGCTGAGGTGAGCATTGCCGGCCCGGACGGACAGCGCCAGGCCAGCGTCGCCGATTTCGTTACCGGCGCCTATGAGACCATTCTGGCGCCGGCGGAGATCGTGCTGGGCTTTCACATCCCGCGCTGCGCATCGATGCGCTGGGGCACCAGCAAGGTCAGCCGCAAGAGCGGCGCCTTCGCCGACTCGATGGCGGTGTTCGTCGAGGCCGACGACGGCGCTGCGCCGCGCGCGGTATTGGCCGGGACATCGTCACATGCCTGCCTTCTGCCTGGAGTCGGCCGCTACGCCTCGGAACATCGCACGCTCGACAAGGTCGAACTTCGCGCCGTGATCCTGCAGGATCTGACGGACGTCGCGCCGGATGCGGATGACTATCAACGAAGATGCCACGTCGCGACGGTGTCGCGGGCCATGGCGGAAGCGAGGCAATCGTGAACGCCATTGTCCTCAATGTGAACGGAAGATCGGCATCTTGCAACGTCGAGCAGCGCGACAGCCTGCTCGAGGTGTTGCGCGAGCATCTCGACCTGACCGGCACTCATGTCGGCTGCGAGCACGGCGCCTGCGGCGCCTGCACGGTATCGATGGACGGTGTCGCCGTGCGATCCTGCGTCGTGCTGGCCGTGATGTCCGACGGCCGCCGGATTGAGACCATCGAAGGCACTCGCAGCGACCGCGTGATGAATGTGATTCGGCGTCATTTCCACGAAAAACATGCCGTGCAATGCGGCTTCTGCACGCCCGGGATGCTGATGATGGCGCGCGACATCATCTGTCGCCATCCCGAGCCAAGCGAGACTCTGATCCGCGAGCAGCTCAGCGGACAGATCTGCCGCTGCACGGGCTATGCGAACATTGTAACCGCGATCCGCAGTGCCGCCGAGGAAATGCGGCAGGCCTGATCGCCCGCCAACCGCGGCGCCCGCATAGCGAGCGCGGCGCTACAGAAAGAAGCCGAGCGCCGCCTCGCAGCGGTCTTCCACCTTGAAGGTGATAACCTCGTCGGCGCACGTGCGGCCGAGATCTATCGCGGCGATCGGAAGGCGGTCCCGGGCCGTCGCCTGCACGAAACGATATCAGTTCGCTCGAACGCGGCGTTTACGCCGCGACCATCGACATGGTCGGTAAATTGGCCGAGGTGCTCGGTGTCGAGCCCGACGCGTTGCTCCGGCGCGCATCGAAGCCGGCGCGCGGCAAGAACTAGCAGAGGCGGACCGCGCCGACGAGTTCGTGGCCCTTCGGTGCCAGCGTCTCATCGACGCTTGCGATCATGATCGCCGCCATCTTCGCAGGATCGCCGGGCGAGGGGTGAGGCGGATCGCCCTCGGTAGCGACGCCTACCACGTCATGCACGCACAACTTTCGGCGCGGCTCACCGCGCTGGAGCAACAGCGCGAGCTCGCCTGCTCGACCGATTTTGCGCCCGACGAAAGTGACGGAAACGCGCCCCCATGGTTCGCCCCCAACAGAGCGCAATCGAGCGCAGGAAGCCGGTAACCACCGCTGGCACTATCAGGAGCTGCCTGCCGCGATGTCTGCCCGGATATCTCCGGGCAACACGCTTGCCCATAGGCACGACCGCAAAGTCGCTATTGGACTCGGCAAGCGGCATTCGAAAAGCTGCCGAATCGATTTGATCGAACCGGACTGAATTGCGCCGGCATAAGTACGCAAAGCCAAGCAGAAAAAGTGAACTGCCCCTGAAGTAAAAAGGCCCCCCATCGGGGGGCCGTTTCCTCTCCGAAACGAACGCCTAGTCGCGGGGAAACCCAAGCACCGAGACCGACGCTCGCTTCAAGTCGCTATCTTATTTAGTTCTTCTATGGCGCGATATTCGGCGAAATCATCACCGACTACCTGGCTAGACTAAGACTAGCGCAAATCAGGCCATGTTCCTAAAATTTTCGCTTTCGCCCAAGAACCGCGCTCACCCGGCCTTGCTGAGAAGGCCGCGCGCGACATAGCCCTCGATGATGGCAACAACGTCCTTGGCAAAGGCGTTCGCGAGAAGCGACTGCGGCCGATCCCGCGCGCTGAGCTGACGCGCGACAACGCGCACCGCAGGCTGAATCGGCCGGGCAATGAGGTTCAGCGGCAGTTCGTCCAGCAGAGCGAAGCTGTCCATGATGGCGATGCCGGCTCCGGCCTTCACCAGCGCGAAAGCCGTCGCCGATTGCGTCACCTCCACGGCGATCTGTGGCCGCACGCGCGCGCGTTCGAACGCGCCAGCGATCAGCGCGCCGAGTGGCAGGCGGCGAGCAAACGTGATCAGCGGCACATCATGCAGGTCGCGCAGCCGCACCGACTTCGACGCTGCCAGCGCGTGCGTTTTCGGAATGACGCACACGAGATCAGCGGCGCACAGGTCGACGGCGACGGTCGCCGAGTCCCGTGTCGGAATCAGCACGAAACCGAGATCGACGCGCCGGTCGGCGACGAGATCGACCACCTCGGTGTTCGGGATCGCCTGCACGATCACCGTCGCGCCAGGATGCGCGAGGCGGAAGGTACCGATGACAGCGGGTAGCAGATTGTTCGCCAGCGATGGCGCGGCCGCGAGCGTCACCATGCCTGTGCGTCCGTCGCGCAGGTCGCCGGCGAGCCGCTGCACGCCTTCGACCGCCAGGAACGCCTTCTCGATTTCGGGCAGCAGCGCCCTCGCCTCGGCGGTGGCGATGAGGCGGCCGCGGTCGCGCGTGAACAGACGTAAGCCGAGACGATCCTCCACCTGGGCAAGCGTCTTGCTCACCGCCGGCTGCGAAACGCGCAGCAGGCGCGCCGCCTCGGTAACGGACCCCGCCTCCATCACACAGCGCACCACATCGAGATGCCGCAAGTTCGACTGTATAACCATTTGGTTATAGTTCCAGAGATTTTCGGTATTTGACTTCATCACCTCCAGATTTGCAAGTTGCGCGGCCGACCGCAGCATCGCCGCCGTCGCCAGCCAAACGAGAAGAGCCGCAGTCCCGATTGGTCCGGGCAGCGCCCGGAAAGCAATCGCGCGGTCTTGCGGCGCGGCGATCGCG
Source organism: Tardiphaga sp. (assembly GCA_028290355.1). Lineage (GTDB taxonomy): Bacteria > Pseudomonadota > Alphaproteobacteria > Rhizobiales > Xanthobacteraceae > Tardiphaga. The sequence goes on from JAQGKA010000373.1 coordinate 28,078, forward strand.
GAGGAGAAACATGGGGTCTCGTCGCTCATTCGCGCCTGTATTGAAGTCCGCTCGCGCTTCGCGCCGAGCGGCCGGAGTTAACGTCAAGTGAAAATCACGTCGATCGAAACGATCCATCTCAGCATTCCCTACGAGGCCGGCGGCGCCACGCGGATGATCGGCAGCAAGCCGATCACAAATCTGGAAATGCTCTTGCTGCGCGTCGACACCGACGCAGGAATCACCGGCTGGGGCGAAGCCTTCGGTCACGCCGTGTGCCGCACGACGAAGACGGCGCTCGACACGCTGGTCGCGCCCGCCTTCATAGGCCGCGATCCGACCGACATCGTCGGCCTGATGACCGAGATGAACCGCAACCTGCACATCTTCGGCCGCAACGGCTCGGTGGTCTATGCGCTGTCCGGAATCGACATCGCCCTGTGGGACATCGCCGGCAAGCGCAGCTCCCTACCGCTGCACGACTTGTTCGGCGGCCGCAAACGCAGCGAGCTGCGCGCTTATGCGAGCCTGCGGCGCTACGGCGATCCGAACGTCGTCGCCGCGAACTGCGCCAAGGCGGTGGAGCGCGGCTATCGCCACATCAAGATCCACGAGATCGACGTGCCGCAGGTGAAGGCCGCGCGCCAGGCGATCGGCTCCGGCGTACCGCTGATGCTCGATACGAACTGCCCGTGGTCGGTGGCCGAGGCCATCGCCATGGCGGAGAAATTCCGCCCCTACGACCTCTATTGCATCGAAGAGCCGGTCTGGCCGCCGGAAGACCATGCCGGCCTCGCGCGCGTGCGCGCCTCGGGCGTGCGCACCTGCGCCGGCGAAAACGTCGCCGGACTCCACGACTTTCGCCATATGTTCGAGGCACGCAGCATCGACATCGCCCAGCCGAGCGTCACCAAGATCGGCGGCATTACCGAGATGCGCAAGATCATCGCGCTCGCCGAGGCCTACGGCGTGACCTTCATGCCACATTGCGGCTACTTCGGCCCCGGCTATCTCGCCAGCCTGCATATCGCGGCATCGCTTCAGGCCGACACGCTATTCGAACGTCTGTATCTCGACCTCGAAGCGAGCCCCTTCAGCCCGTGGACGGAACCCGAGGGCGGCATGGTCATGGTGCCGCAAGCGCCGGGCCTTGGCTGCGACCCCGATATGCAGGTCGTGGAGCGATACCGAACCCACGCCCCGACCATCATTCAGTGAAGCCAATAACACGACGCAACAACAGAGAATAACGAAAGGGAGTTGATGATGATGGGCAAGCAGCGGGCCTGGATTTGCGTGTTCCTCTTCACGCTGCAAGCGATCAACTATGCCGACCGCGTCGCGCTTTCGGTGGTGGCGAAGCCGGTCGCGTCCGATCTGGCGCTCTCTCCCGTCGCCATGGGATACTTGCTCTCGTCGTTCCTGTGGAGCTACCTGCTCTGCCTCATCCCCATGGGCATTCTCGTCGACCGCTACGGCACCAAGATCATCATCGGCGCCGGCATCGCCATCTGGTCGCTCGCCACCGTCTTGACCGGCGGCGCCTGGAACGTCGGCACGCTCATCGCCATGCGCCTGGTCATGGGCCTGGGCGAAGCCTCCACCCACCCAGCCGGAGCGCGCGTCGTGCGCGAATGGATCCCCGCCTCCGAACGCGGCATGGCCAACGCCATCTTCATCAGCGGCTCCTATGCGGGTCCGGCGCTCGGCGCGATGCTCGCCGCCTGGATCACCGACATGGCTGGGTGGCGCACCGCCTTCTTCGTGGTGGGCGCGTTCGGCTTCGGGTGGCTCGCCGCATGGCTCATCTGGTTCGGATCGCCCGAGACCGTCACGTGGCTCTCGGAAGAAGAGCGCGCCAAGATCATCCGCGAACGCAATGCCGGAACGGCGGCCTTGAACGAGCGCTCCAAGGCCTCGCAGATCCTGCGCCTGCTGCAGAAGCAGACCATCTGGGGACTGGCGCTCACGCAATGCTGTGCCGTCTACGCGCAGTATCTGTTCCTCACCTGGCTGCCGAATTATCTGCAGGCGACGAAGCATCTGACCATCCTCAAGACCGGCCTCTTCACCGCGGTTCCCTACGCCACCGCCGCCGTGCTGATCATCCTCCTCGGCATCATCTCTGATCGGCTACTGCTGCGCGGCCGGGTGGCGACCGGCGGCCGCCGCCTGGTCGTTGTCGGCTGCTTGCTCGGCTCGTCGATCATCCTGGTCGCGCCTTGGGTCGATAATGTCGCTATCCTGCTTGCGCTCATCACACTGTCGCTCACCGGCATGGGCACCGCCGTATCGTTCAACTTCGCTCTTCTCAACGACCAGCTGAAGAGCCCGCAGGATGTCGGCAAGGCCATGAGCATCCTCGTCATCGGCGGCAATCTGTCCGGTGCCGCCGCGCCGATCGTCACCGGCTACGTGATCGAAGCGACCGGCAGCTACGATTGGGCCTTCGGCATTGCCGGCTTCTTTCTGATCGCCGGCTCCGTCATCGCTTTGACCATGACGCGAAACCCGGTCGACCTCAGCGAGCCGAGCGACGGCCGCTGCGACACCGAGGGCATGGCGTCGTTGCCGGCAGGTCGATAATCTGGTTTATCCCGCGGCCAGAGAATCGGTCATGCGGCGTAGTCCTTCGGCGTAACGAACGGCGGGAAATGAATTTCATGGACTTGGTATTGACTGAAAAGCGCGTGCTGGTCATGGGCGCGATCGGCGTCACTCGCGATGTGCCCGCAGGAGAGCGTTGGGCAGGATTCCCAGTCCGGCCCAGCCGCAGATTCTTCCGGCAATACAAGGCCATGGAAATGCTTGCGGCCG